>JARFQX010000395.1 GCA_029287555.1 Rubripirellula sp.
GTCTGGGTTGAAGGTAAGCCAAGCATCAGATACGGTGCCCTCGGCCTCGTTGTTGGACTTCACAGAGAAGAAGACCTCACCAGTCGGGTTGCTTTGCACGACGCCCGTGGACTGAGCCGTGCTTCCATCCACGGTGGTTTCCACACCGGCGCAGGGAGTGAGCGCGTGGCCCGCGCTATCGTCCGCCGACGTGGGCAGCTCGACGTCCTCTGGATCGAGCGATGGGTTCGCGGCATCCTCGCTCGAGAATACTTCAATTTCGATCGCATAAGTGACGTCATCATCGTCGACCCGGTCCTGCTGACCCGTCACCGTAACGGTTTGCGGCTGATACCAATCGGCCGTCGAGAATGTCAGTGACGTGTCGGAAACGGTACCCTCCGCTTCATTGGTGGACGTCAACCTCAACACCACATCGTTGAGCGGCGGACTGTCCAACACAACGGTGAACTGGGCCGTTCCTCCCGCTTCGGTCGTTTCTAAGCCGGCAACCGGAGTTACCGTGACACCGGGTGAGTCATCATCGAGATTCACGGCGCTGACAAGCACGGGATCGAGCAACCCAAAACTCAAATCATCGCTTCCCCCAGGATCAAGCTTGATCGCGTAGGGGCGATCGCCGTCGCGATCGTCATCGTTCTGACCCGTTACAGTCACCGTCCGTACATCGTTCCAATCCTCTGGCGTGAACAGCAATTCCGTCTGATCCACGGTCCCTTCAGAGTCGTCCGTCGAGGAAACGAGGATTAAAACGTTCTCAGTCGGCGCGACGCTGAGTCGAACAGCGAAGGAAGCCGTGTCTCCCGACTCGCTGGTTTGCAGACCAGTCGCGGGGTTAACCATGATCCGAACGAGGCCCGGAACGAAGGTTGTGGCATCAGGTTGCGAAGGGGGGTTTTCAACGTTACCCGCATGGTCGCGGGCCCGACTATAGAAGGCATATTCGTACCCGTCAGATCCGTCGTAAATTGCCGAGGTCAGCGTTGTCTCGCTGAGCCAGCGCTGGAATTCGCCGCCGTCAACCGAAACATAAATGTCAAACGACGCCAGCCCGCTGCCAGCTTCCTCATCGTCGCCCTGCCAGGAAACGAGAAAATCATCGTCGGCGGCGATCGCTGGAAGACCGGCAACTTGGCTCGTTGGCGCCGTCGTATCGTCTGCCGTCTGCCCCTGCACCTGCCACTGCTCGGCGACGGGCGCGGCTAGCAGGTTACCGGCGTCATCTTGCACGCTGCCCGCCTTGATCTCTAGCACATAGATCCCGGGGGCCGAGGTCAAGTCGGCCAGTCCGGTGAGGCGAATCTTCGTGTCGGAAATCTGTTCAAGCCCCACTCCCACGAGCGGTAAGTCGACGCCGTTGCGAGTTAGATTCAACACATTCTCAATCGCCGACGCGGGGGTGATTGGTTCGGTCGCGGTCAAATCGATCGAAGCCACCGCAGTCGTCCGGGGATCAGGCACGACCGGCGCGATCACAAGCTCTGGTGCGGTCGTGTCGACAAAGACCTGATAGAACGTATCGGTAGTATTGGACGCCGGGTCGACGACACGAACGCGAATCTCGTGCGTCCCTTCTTCGACGAGATCCAATTCGTGCGTGAAGCTGGTCCCCGTGACCGTTGCATAACCAAGATCTCGGCTCCGCGTCTGGTCGTACAGGCGAACGGAGAGACCCTCCTCGCCTAAATCACCGGCTATCGAAACCTCGGTCGTGTTCGTCCGACCATCGCTATCGGAAATCCCGCGATCGGGTGAAACGCGAAGGTTACTGGCGGCGTTGGGAACCGTTGTGTCCATGACCCAACTGGTCGATTGGGATCCGCCGCCGAGATTTCCGGCGGCATCCTGGATACCCGTGGCGTTGACGGTGAACTCGTAGGTGCCTTCAGGGCCGACGACCCAGTTGATCTCGCGGACGCGATATGTTGAACCTGACCGGTGCTCGATCGTTAAACGATCATCAAACGGGACTTCAACACCATTGCGCGTCAGGCTGAGGTCCGCCACCGTAAAGGTCGACAGATCGATCAATTCCGAAAACGTGACGTCCAGGTCGAGGACGGCGATGCTTCGTGGATTGGTGGCCAGCTCTTCCACTGCGGTCACCGTTGGTGGGGTTGTATCCATGGTCCAGGAGACCGATTCGGAGGCCACGCCGTCGACGGCCGACAGGCTCTGGACCCCGCTCGCGTCGACGGTCAATTCGTAGTCTCCTTCCAACTCAGCCCGCTCTCCGAGACCAATCCGGTAGCTGGAACCCGCGACCGGCACAATACTGACCTCGGCAAGGTCTACAGCCACTCCATCACGGGTCAAGCTGAGGTCGTTCGAGTCAAACGTGTCCAGATCAATCTCCTCTGACATGACCACGTCGATGAAGGTCACGACGTCGTTGCGAATCGACGGTTCGGCCCCGTCCAGCGTGACGACGTACGGAGGCGCCGATCCGTTCTGCCAGATGTCAGTGGCCGTCCCCACGCCAGCGTTGAGCCCGTAGTCCTCCAGGCCGCTGGCGTCGACTGTGAGTTTATAGACCCCGGAAGGCGTCGTCAGATCAGTCAGCCCATTGATCCGGTACTTGCTGACCCCAAGCTTGGAAATCGTCACCGTCGAATCGATCAGGTTCGCCCCATCGTTTCGAGTGAGCGTCAAGTCCTCGTAGGTGAAGGTACGGAGATCAATATCTTCCGAGAACTGAACATCGACGAACGGCACGGCGGCGTCCCGCGGATCGGGATCCACATCGATGACATCGATAATCTCTGGCGCGATCGAATCATCCAGACGGTAAAAAACGGTGTAGCTTTCGGTTCCACCGCCTTCGTTGTAGTCGAACAAATGCAGCCGATTCTCCCGAGTAAACGTGCTGTCGGAATCTGAGAAGACCCGGTTGGTCAGCCATGCGTTCTCCTCAACCGGGATCTCGGTGCCATCGGAACGCTCGACACGGTGCAGCAGGAATTGGCCGTTGCCTGGATCAGGCAACCGAGCGTAATTCCAGCCATCGAACGTATCGACGGTGACCCGCACTTGCAGGTCACCCAGCACGGCGGGACCGTCAGCGGTCGGGTTCTCACCGATATTGACCGCCTGGATCGAGCCGTCACTCAAATACAGCGTGTCGGGCAAGACTTCCGGATCATCGATGTCATTGACGAGGAAATCGGGAAGTTCGTCGTCCGTGTCGCGATTGGCCATGACGATGTGGATCAATTCATGGATCTCGACGCTGCTGATTAGTGACAACCGCGCGTCACCGCGACCGGTGACGTGCTCGAACGTAGCGGTGTAGTCGGTAAACTCGCCTTGTAGGGTGGAAATCAGCTGCCAGTCAGCGGTCTGCGACTGGCCGGGCTCGATACTTCCCAGATTGACCGTTAAGGAAGGTGTGGCGGGCTGGTCGCCCACGCGCGAGCCGATGATCTCGAAGTCGATCAGCAGACCCTTTTCGTTCTCGATGATTTCCGGCTGCGCCGAGGTGATCTGCAAGTTCCGAGCGGTACCGCCCCCAACGTTCTTCACAATCAAACCCAAAGCGAAGGGGACCGAGGGCTCGATTTCATCCGTATACGGATCGTCGGCGAAGACATCCCGTTGCTGGAAATAATCAAACTCGAGATTCGCGTCAGGAAGAACCGTGATACCGGCGGGAAGCAGTTCTGCCTCGACCTGCAACCCGTTTTCGACGTACCGCAACGTCCCGCCAATCGTGTAGAACTTCGGCTCTGCCTGGACAGACGTATCGCGGGGGATAAACTGCCAAATCGCTGAGCCCATCGATTGCGGCCCGACGGAACCGGAACCGTCGACCCCCGAAATGCCGCTTAGCCGTTGAATGGTGATGTTGAACTTGTCGTTGGCTGGCTTGCCCGTCTCATCACGGACATCAAGAACAACTTCGATGTTCTCAAGTGTCAGGTCATCATGACCGTTATCGATTTCGAGCGTTCCCTCGAACGCCGAACGGGTCAGCACCGCTTCCTGTTCAATCCGAATGCGGACCGTGGCGCAAACGCCCTGCTCGCCAGCTTGACCCAAGACCGTCGCAGCCGACGCGCCGCCGCAGGGCGAAGACGGGGTAGAAAAGTCGGTCGGGATGACGTAGGCGTTGCCGAACCAACTGCCGTAACCGCCGAATCCCCCTCCTCCTCCTCCTCCTCCTCCTCCGTTCCCGCTAAAGCTGAACAGTCCACAGAAGCATGAAAGCAAACCGGTACCACCGCCGGTTAGACCACCGACCAACCCGCCTACCAAGCCGCCTTTGAGCGCACCGCTAACGGCGCCGCAAGCCGCCTTCAATAGCGCCTTCTGACAGTCACTCAAGTCCGTCAGACAGTCGAGCGCCAAGCCAATCAGGGAGCACGGCGCGTTAGCCAAGTTGCCGCCCAACGAGGGCAACGATCCCTTCGCGGTATCCCAGGCGTTCTTGAGGCAGTCATAGCCTTGCTGGGCCGTGCAAATGGGCTCCAGGTTGACCGGAACCGCCCTCCAAACATCCCCGTCGCAAACGTAGCGATACAGAACCTTGATATCGGTTTTCAGGCAAGGAATCCCCGTGTCTACACTCAACTGGGACTCGAGTTCCATCAAGTCGCCCACGAAAGCACCGCTTTCGGCGAGGCTCCGCAAGGCTTCGGCAATCGCTCCACCGGCGGCCGACTGCCCACCTCGGACCGCGTTGTATTGTGCGGCCGTGATGCCATTCTTCAATCGAATCGAAACCGGAATCGTCATGGACGTCTTGGCCGGGAAGACATCGATTTTGTCGACCAGCGGTTCGATTTCAAAGAAGGGATGATCTTTCGGGACCTGGACCTGCACATCCAACGCTGCGATCAAGCCATGGTTCGTTAACTTGATATCCATTTGCGTCGTCTGACCTTCGACGACCAGCGGAATCATGAATGGCTCGTCGACCGTCACCACGGGTACCGGGACATTCGTCTCGAACTCCGACTCGAGCGCGATCTTGTAGACATCTTCGATCTCTGTCTCAACGACGGTCCAGTTGTAACTAACCGTTTGGCGCTGGACAAAAACCGTCTTCTCGCTTTGAATACCCGGCACGATCAAGAATGGACCGCGGAAAGTACCGTGCTTGGTAGCCGTCACACGCAGCTCATATTCTCGCTCCGGCACGTTCTGCAATAACGCTTGCCCATTGGCATCCGTATTCGCCTCGGCGACGATCTGCTGAGTGATCGGATCAATCAGCATCACCCGAGCACCGGCTACCTTCGGCTCACCGTCGACGTAATACGTGTAATCGTCTTCCACGGTGACCAAAAGGTCACCCACCATGTCCGAGATGGCGGTGAATTGGAATGGCACCTCGAGGTTGGCGCCGATCCCCGTCCCTCGCATCACCAAGGATCCGTCGTAGCGGGTCAGCGGAAGGTCTTCGGGCGGAGTGAGCAACAGGTTGACCGTGACCGATTCCCCCGGCTCGAGCGACGGGGTCACCGGCTGGGAAGCCAGCGATAGCCAGGAGACATCCGGAAGCTCGATTGACATCGGCCCAGTCGCCGCGCCGCCGAGATTACTGACCTCGAAGGTGACAAGCTTTTGGGCCCCGCGGAGCATCCCGGTTTTCAGGAAACTTGGGTTTGCCACGGGGCGTGCTGTGAACGGCCTGATATCGACAGCCACCTCGAGAGATGTCGTCGCACCCTCGGTACTGGTCAACTGCAGCACGATCGTCCCTTGCGTTGGCAGCGTTCCCGCATCAGCCGACAACGTATAGCTCAGTGTGATCTCGCCGTTTCCCGGCAACGTGTCGGGGTGATTGATTTGGACATCCAGAAAACTGGGGGCGCCTCGGACCGACGCGTTCAGACCCGTCAGCGGGATGTTCGAACCGTTGAAGACCGTAACGTTCGCATTGACCGGTTCGCCGGGGATCACGCGGTGCGAAGGCCGATCCGAGTCGAAGTTCATGCCCAGAAGCGTGAACTGATCCTGCGCCGTAAACTCCTCCTCGCCTGGATGCGATGCGCCAGCGAAGTACGTACCTTGTTCGCCCGGCAACGGCCGGAACTCAACCTCAAAGTTCCCGTTCGCATCGGTGAACGCGTCGAGATATCGTGTGTAAGCACCTTTGACCACACGTACCTGCACGAATTCGAACTTGGCCGGTAGCCCCGTCTGGGTCCGCGTCGCCGTTCCCGTCAACGGAATCACGTCGCCAGCCACGGCCTGCTCGACGTTGGTTTCGACCGTTGCTGTATAGTCGGGCAGTACCGAAATTGCAGGATCGATCAGCCGCGTGTTGTTCAGTTCGTCGCCTTCGGCAACCTCGTCGTTGCGATCGCCGACCACGATCACCCAGTAGTCGCCCGGAGTGCGCGGCAAGTAAAAACTCACCGAGTTTTCGTAAGTCGCATTTCGGGCAAGGCCACTGCGAGAAAACTGGCCGATCAACTCGTCTTCGGCATCCAAGAGCCGGTCTGCCGATAGGTAGACCAGATCCGTTACGCTTCCTGCGGCGTCGGCCAGACCACGATTCGCCATCCTGTAGCTGGCGGTGACGAACTCGTTGGCGTACAGATCGCCGACGACCGAAATGTCCTCAACAACCAAGTCGGGCAGATCAATGTCGGACACCGTCACCGTATCGGATCCGCTGCTGAACCCCGTGGAGGCTGCCGTGACCGTCACCAATTGGGCGCCGTCCACGGTCCCGTCGGCCACGACGTAGAGATCGAGGTCGACCGTGGACGAACCATCGGGGATCGTGACCGTCACTTGCTCCTCTCGCCCCGAGCCCAGCAGGATTTCGCTAACGTCACCGCTGCGGACGGTGACATCTAGTTCGCCCGAGGTCCCCGTATTGCGAGTGATCCTGGCCGTGGTCGCGGGATTCGTGGCGTCTTCGTCGAGCAACTTGGTCTCAATCTTCAGCGACAAGGTCGGTCCATCGTCATCCGTAACCAGGACGTCCTCTGTTGTCCCACCGTCGACGATGTCCAAGCCAAACACGGGTTCCGTGTTGAATGCCGCAATCACGACCGTTTGGTCGCCGTCAACCTGGGCGTCGTTAACGGCGGTCAGCGCAAAGGGCGACGACGTGGTCTCGTTGGCCGGAATCAGAATCTCCGAAGGTACTAGGACTTCGGATCGGTCGCTGGAGACCAACTTCACCAGCAAGTCACGATCGCTCGCAAAGGATCGAGAAACCGTTGCCCTGGTGGCTGGGTTCGTCGATCCTTCGGAGAAGACCGTCCGCTCGATGCTCAAACTGAGATCGGGGATGTCGTTATCGGTGATCTCAAAAAAGCCAGTGGCGCCGACGAATCCTCCCGCAGACACAACGACATTGATCGGAGTCGTGCCCTCGACGAGGGTGTCATCAACCGCATCAACGATGATGTCCGCCGACGCGTCCCCAATCGAAAGTCTGATGTTCTGTAAGAAATTGATCTGAGTCGTATCTGGCGTTCCGACCGTTACGTCGAGGGCGACATCGGTGGGCGTGTTACGGGTCACGGTACCGGTTACCCTGCCGCCCTCACTGACGCTCTCTCGATCGAAGACCAACGTTAAGGTCGGCTCGTCGTTGTCCACAACATCGATTGTCGCGGTGGCGTCAACAAATCCTGTTGCAGACGCCGTGATCAACACCGACTGCAAACCATCGACAATTTGGTCAGACACGCCAACGATCGGAAACGTCTTTGAGGCACTACCAGCACCAATCTCTACGGTTCCCGGCAGTAGCACTTCCGTTTCGTCGCCAGATAAGGAGACAAGCACCGGCGCACCGGTATCTCCATTGCGGGTCAGCGTCGCCGTGACCGCTCCACCGCTCTCACCAATGGTGTCCCGCGAAAGTGTCAAGCCTAGTGTCGGCGGGAAACTCACCAACTCGGTGTCGATCGTCGAATTGTTGGACTCATCCTCTTCAAAGTTGGCATTGCTCGCATCGGTACGAATCACGAAACGGCCTTCCCCCGAAAAGAACGCAGGAATGTTAACCGTTGCGGTGCGGACCTCAACACCGCCGGGCCCAATACTCCCGTCGAACGCCGACCGGCCAAGAAGGATATCGTCTCCAATGACTCCGTCGTCGGAGAGGTAAATCAGGTCGGTCAAACTGCCCGCCGCAGCGCCGCCCTGGTTGGTCACCGTCCACGTGATCTGCAATGGTTGTCCCGCTGTCGCGGTGTCAGTCACTTCGATGTCGCTGACGACC
>JARFQX010000533.1 GCA_029287555.1 Rubripirellula sp.
TCGGGGCCGTGCAGTTTTCAAAGCCAGCCAGTGCAGCGGTTTCCGTCGATGAAGCACTCTCCCTTGGGAGAGTCGAGCCTAGGCGAGGAGAGGGGCAATGCGGGTTGCAGCTGTTTGACCTTCGGCGAAGGAAACGGAAGAACCCTCCCCTCGCTTAGGCTCGACCCTCCCGAAACGGGAGGGTGATGGAAGGACGTCGTGTAGGACCGCCAACTTAGAAACTGCACGACCCCGCAAAGCCGGGGGCGAAGGGAGCCCGAGTGAGATGTAAAACACCAGTGCCCTCGAGAGAGTCGAGCCAAAGCGGAGAGGGGTGAATCGAGTTGGCCCATAGCTCCCTGTCAAACGAACTCCAGCAAGGGGCTTGCAAAGTCGCTGCGAATCGTCATCAATCCAGTCTCCGCGCTACCCGCGGGTCGGTCCCGACTCGCAGGCGACCAGCCCAATCGACCTTCGATCCGAGTGCGACCACGTGACCACTTCCAGTCGGACCAGCGACCCGTTCGCCTGTGAAGGTGATCAGTACCGGGACGCCCTGCTTTACCTGTACGATCGAATCAACTACGAACGGCTCGCGGGGGTCGGGGCTTCGCGCTATCCCTTCCGCCTGCAACGAGTCACCGAGCTGCTGCGTCGACTCCATCTGCAGAACTATCTCCACGCCGACGCGCCCCAGCCCAAGGTGCCATTGGTGCATATTGCTGGGACCAAGGGCAAGGGCTCGGTCGCCACGATGGTTTCCGCCGCTCTGGCCGCCTGCGGACTGCGGACCGGTCTCTACACCTCGCCCCATCTGCACCGGCTGGAGGAACGTTTTCGCATCAACGGCAATCCCTGCTCGGCGGAGGAATTGGTCTCACTGGTGCAACGGGTCAAAGCGGCGGTGCACGATGTTGAACAAAGTGGGGGAGGGATCTCGTTCTTTGAGCTGACGACCGCGATCGCAATGCTTCACTTCGAGGCGTCGGATTGTGACGCGATCGTGATCGAGGTCGGTCTGGGCGGCCGTCTGGACAGTACCAATGTGTTGGCACCCTCGGTATCGGCGGTCACCTCGATCGGTCTGGATCATCAACACGTGCTCGGACACGATCTGCCCACGATCGCCGCGGAGAAGGCGGGGATCATCAAGCCGGGAGTGCCAGTGGTCAGCGGCGTGGAGGATCCAGAGGCGGCTTCGGTCGTCGCCGAGCGAGCGGCCGAGATGGGATCGCCACTGTTCTGGATCGGACGCGACTTCACGTGGCGCGGAGAACCCTTGCCTCGCTGGGGATCGACGGTTCGCTACGAAGGGATCACCCCTCCGCTCGGCCCCGCTTGCTCATTGCAACTGTCGATGGAAGGACGTCACCAGGCACGCAATGCGGCGATCGCACTCGCCATCGTTGACCTGCTGCGAGCCGGACGAGGCGACGAAGCCCGGCCACCAAGCCATCTCGACGCGGCGCGACCAGCTTCACCTCCACTTGACTTGCCGCAACCCGCGGTTGCGGCAGCACTCGGGCACCTGCAATGCGAAGCGAGGATCGAAGGCATTCAACTCCGAGATGACGTGCTCGCCATCATCGACGCCGCGCACAACGAAGACTCGATCGCCGCGCTTTGTAATTGCCTCATCCATCGCTCAGCCGACCGGCCTGTCACGGTCGTCTTTGGAACCAGCCTTGATAAGTCGGCCGAACCGATGCTGAAATCACTCGCCAAGGTCGCCGAGCATTTGATTTTGACTCGCTTTCACGGTAACCCTCGCTTTCGGCCACCCGCTGAGATGACCGGGTTTGTTCCCGAATCCTTTCGAGACAGCCCCGAGGTGATCGACGATCCGATCGAGGCCTGTCGACGTGGACTTCGACGAGCCACGCCCGGCGGTACGATCGTCGTCTGCGGATCGTTCTTTCTCACCGCTGAAACTCGACATTGGTTGCTGCAACAGCCAGGGGCCGAGATCCTTTGAGGCTGCTGCTTCTTTGATTGAAGGATGAGATAATGAAGGGGGTCCGGGAATTCGAAGTAGGCCGAATCAAGCGAAGCGCCGATTCGGCATTGAATTCCGATTCAATCCGGAGCGAGAACCAATGCCGGCGTCTTCCGCTTCAGCAGCAAACCTAGTCTCGGCCAGGACCTGATTTCGACGAATCGGATCGCTCAGATTCCATTGCCGCGAGTCGTTCCATTCGCTCGTCGAGTTGTCGAATCAATGTTTGCACGATTGAGATCCTGGTATCGAGTTCCGCCTTCAAGTCGCGTTGCAAATCGAACATAGCGACCTGCCATCGCTGGGTTTCCGCCGGTGCGTTGATCAGCGGAACCGATGGATTGTGATCGTCGCGCATCTGTTGAATCGCCCGATCGGCCGAGCGAGTCTCGACTTGTGCGCGGCGGCGCATCTGAATCTGTCGTCGAGCCAGGACCCAACCCAGCAACAGGAAGCCGCCGACCATCAACAACTGAGCTTGCGGCATGTCGGCCAGCAGGGGAGTGAGATTGATCGGGCCGTCCATTGATCGCGTTGGTAAACGAAAAGGTAGAGTGCAGGCGTGATGACTGGAGTCGATCCAAGCATCGGACATCGATCGCTATCGACCGACCCGCCCTGCCGAACTAAGGCGGTTTGAAACCAGTCGCATTTCACCGAGATTGCCGGTAATCTCAAAGATTCGGGTTGTTCCTCGTTCGGATTCGGACCCCAATGGCCGCCAACGCGCCCGACTCTCATCACGCGATCCGACTCTGGCACGCGACCAGTTCGTCGGCACATCCGGGGCCGATTGAACGGTGCTGTCAGGACTGGTTGGATGAATCGGAGCGGCAACGGGCCGACCGATTTCGCGTGGCTACCAGTCGAAACCAGAACATCGTGGGTCGAGGCATGGCGAGGCGATTGCTGAGCCGCGGCCAGGTCGATCCCCGCAAGATTCGATTCGCACTTGAACCTCATGGAAAGCCCTTCGTATCGGAGCCGGAAGACCTTCAAGCGCCCTTCAACGTTGCCCACACCGACGGGTTGGTGCTCTGTGGTATCGGCTCCTCTCAGCACCGCTTCGTGGGAGTCGATGTCGAGCGACGCTCGCGGCGAACCGATCCCCAGTTGGCCGAGCGTTACTTTGCAAAGCCCGAGGTCGAGCTGTTACGCCGAGCCCGAAGTTCCGAGGCCCGCCAGGGTCTATTCCTCAGGATCTGGACGTTAAAGGAAGCGTTCATCAAGGCGATCGGCACAGGTCTGCAAACGCCGCTTGCGGATTTCGCCTTCGAAAAGATCGATTCCGAACAACCTTGCATTCGAATGCTCTCTCCGAAACTCGAAAGCAATCTCTGCTGGAGATTCTTCTGCACCGAACCGCGACCCGGGTATGTAGGGGCGATCGCGGTTGCCAGCGAAGATCGAACGAGCCCGGTAGCGGTTGAAGTGCATTGCTTTGACGATCTGATCCACTGACCCTTCGGATCCTCGGCAACCGATCCTCTCCGAGCTAGGAGGTCGTGCGGTTTCTAAGTTGGCGGTCCCACACGACGTCCTCCCATCACCCTCCCGTTTCGGGAGGGTCGAGCCTAAGCGAGGGGAGGGTTCTTTCGTTTCCTTCGCCGAAGGTCAAACAGCCACATCCAATTCCCAGGGCCCAGCTAGTCGTTCGCTTCCCGAAAAGCGGGCGTCGCGGTTCCGCCGGCTCCCTAGGCACGCGGTCATCGAAAGAGCAATGAAAATGTACGCAAGTACACTATCAGCCGTGATTTGTCTCACCTTCCCGCAAAGTTTTCCTACCCGGATCGAGCGGAATAACCAAATGCTCGGGTCAGGTTGTGCCGATAACTCCGCGTGGAGCGGTTATTCCAGACGGCACGATCGTATCGGCACCAAGCCCGAGCGATCCCCCGGCGAGGTCTTTCCGCTTCAGGAGCCATCAAAAGTAAGGGGGGAAGCCTCGCTCGGAAGTGTCCTGGATGTCCAGGCGACGAGCGGGCCTCCACAGCCGGATCGCGCCGTGCGATCCAGCCGTTGTGAGATCGAAGAAATTCGCGACTTGGCGTTGCGGTTCGCGATCGCCCCACGAGTGAATCACCGGCCCACAGCGAGGCGGCTGCCGCCGCGGAGACGTTTGCGATGACCCGAATGACTCAACGAAACAAAACTTCCCTGTTGGTTGCCACGCTGGCCGCCATCTTCGCCGCGTCCCTGGCCTTACCCGCCAGTGCCCAGATGGTGCGACACGCCGACATCGACTTTGAGGCAAGCGGCTTCGTCACTCCCGCCGGGATGGTTCCTCCCTCGATGTACCAGGGCGGTGTCCAACAGGTGGCGAATCAAATGGGACAACAAATGGGGCATGACATGGCGTTCGGTCCCCCCTCCGGCCAACCAATGTACGGGGAGCCGATGCCGGGCCAGCCGATGTACGCGCAGCCGATGCCGGGTCAGCCGATGTACGGGCAGCCGATGCCGGGTCAGCCGATGATGCTCGGCGATGCCAGCGGCGGCTATTACGGGGGAGGCGCTTGCGATTCAGGCTATTGCGACTCGCCGGGCGGATGCGACGGCATGTGCGGTAGCGAGAGTTGTTGCGAGGGGTTTTTCGAAGGCGGGTTGCTCGGCAAGCTGCGTGAGCACGGTTGCGGCAATTGCCTGAGTCGTCTCTGTCTGTTTTGCCGTGGGGGCGGTTGCAGTGCCTGCCAGGGCTTGAAGCAGAACTGCGCCTCGTGGGTCAAATG
>JARFQX010000570.1 GCA_029287555.1 Rubripirellula sp.
GACCAGGCCCTGAATCCTTGAGGGTGTCGGGTCGACGAGTGTGCGACTGGCGCTTTCCACAGCATCGGCCAACATCATCACGGCGGCTTCCAAGGTCTGCGGCTTGGGGCCCGGATAGCGGAAGTCTTTGTCGCTGACCGCTTCCGCATTGGGATTCTCTTCACTACGCCGAGCTGCCTCGCGGTAAAAGTACTCGACCAGAGTCGTGCCGTGGTGCTGCAGGATGAAGTCGACAATGGGTTCGGGAAGGTGATGGCTCCTCGCCAAATCGGCACCGTCCTTGACGTGGGCAATGATTACCAACGTACTCATCGCGGGCTGCAGCGAATCATGTTGGTTGATGCCGGCGCTCTGGTTCTCGATGAAGTACTCCGGCTTGAACATCTTGCCGATATCGTGGAAGTAGGCGCCGACGCGAACCAGCAAACCATTGGCC
This sequence comes from Rubripirellula sp., assembly GCA_029287555.1. Lineage (GTDB taxonomy): Bacteria > Planctomycetota > Planctomycetia > Pirellulales > Pirellulaceae > Rubripirellula. The sequence continues at coordinate 437 of JARFQX010000570.1, forward strand.
CCAATCTCGTCAGCTGCCGCCTCGGCAATCGAGGCAACGTTGATCGAGTGGTTGTAGGTACCGGGCGCACGTTGAGCGAGACGGCGCAGCAACGGGTGACTTGCATCGCCGAGTTCAAGCAGGCTGAGGTCAGTCTGCACACCAAACCCTTTTTCGATCAACGGCAACATCGTGGTCATCGCCGTGGCCGAAACCAGAATGCAGAAGCCCGCCCAAAATGCATCTTTAAGCAACCCTACCACGACCGTGTCGAATCGCGGCCCCTCGTACTGGGAGGTCAAGCCGACCGTTTCACCGGAGAGGGTAAAGCCCGTCACGATTCCAACACCCACGACCGTCATGATGGTAATCACCGCCGAAATCGCACCGACGTAGAGCAAGTGGGTGCGAGAACGGATCCGGCCCAGCAACAAAGTGCAACTGGTGAACGCGGCTGCCATCATCACCAATTCGGGTAAGCCGAAACCGAGAAACAGCGTCAAACTGAGACTCGCCGCCGCCATCAAGAGCAACGCTAACTCGCGCCCGTAAACCACGGCCGTCAAGATCGAAGCGAGCACGAGCGGGACGAGTTCCCCTCGCCATTCATCGGCCGACGCGTAATAAGCCAGCACGATCGTGACAACCATGACGGTCAACAACTTGGCCAACATCGTCCAATCTTGAAGCAACCGTCGGTCGTCCACAAAAAAGATGTAGGAGCCACAGAGCAAATACAGGGCACAGATCATGCCAGCGTAGGCCAGCACGCGCGCCAGCTTGTCGGTCCATCGCATCTCGCTGACCAGCGTGCTCCATTCCAACTTCAGAAGCTCCATTTCCTTGTCACCAAGCGGCATCCCAGCCTCGGCCAGTTTATTGGTGCCGGTGAAGTAAGTCGTCATCGCCGGTTCGACATTTTCGGCGGCGGTGATTCGTGCCTTCTCGCTGCGATCTTTGTCGTAGGAAAGGGTCTTGGGGAGTCTTTCGACAAGCCAGTCGCTGATCATTTTCGCGACTTCCTGTTCCTGTCCGTTCTCGGTGAGGAACTCCTTTCGAAAATACTCCTTGAGTCGCTTCTCGATCCCGGGCGCGGCCTCCGCAATCCGCACGTCCTCCATGTTGGCGTAAGCAATGTCATCGGGGTTCTCTTCCTGGTAGACGCGGATCATCGTTGACGCGCCCGCTTCGGGAGAGTGCTCCAGTCCCTGGATCAGACCCAGTCGGTAGTTCTTCTGGAAGACAATGTCCAAGACATTGCGAAGCGTTTCCAACTTGGGGTCGTCCGCGAACACCGACTTGAACATCGCGAACCGCTTTGCCGGAGTGTCCTCCGGCTTTGTCTCATCGCCCTGGAAGAACTGTGCGAAGGCATTTCGTTCGTCCACCTTCATCTGGTCGAACGAGGGGGCGCCAAGGACCAAGAACAACTGATCGAGCAACTCCGCCTGGCGATCGAGAAGCGGTTGCTTGCGGTTGCTGTAGAACGCCAAGGTGTCCTTTCTGGCCCGCTCCCGAAGGGCCTCGGTCTCTTGTTCGTTCTCCTTCTCAAACGTGACTCGCGTGATCAAGTCGTGCGCGAGAATATGGTCGGTGCGATACGCAAAGGGTGGACGCCAGGACCGACAGAAAACGAGCAAGGCCACCGCCGCCACCACGGCCAGCGAGACCCGAATGGCAAAGTCAGCTTTGTCACTTTCTTGCCACCACTTGACCAGGCGTGGTTTTTCGATTCCCAGCGATTCGATTCGATCTTGCCGGGTTCGTTTTTTTCTTTCACCGCTCATCGCAATGGATCGCACTCCGGTTGAGTTTGCCGCGAACCGATCAGCCCCCGATGGGCCGCCGTTTCGTCAGCCAACACCGCGAACTGTGTTCAACGTCGATCCTTGTGTTCCCCGTGAAGCGAGTGGTGGTCTCGATGGCCGTTCTCTTCTTCGTAAGCCTCGACGATCCGCTGCACCAGTCGGTGGCGAACGATGTCGGAAGCTTGGAGTCGGACGATTCCGATCCCCTTGATCTTGCTCAACCGCCGCAGCGCATCGCGCAAGCCGCTGGTTACACCGCGCGGTAAATCTTGTTGCGTCTCGTCGCCGCTGACAACCATTTTGCTCCGTTCGCCCATTCGCGTCAGAAACATCTTCATCTGAGCAATCGTGGCGTTTTGAGCTTCGTCCAGAATGATGAACGCGTCGTTCAACGTCCGACCCCGCATGTAGGCTAAGGGAATGACCTCGATCGCATCCTGCTCCATCAAGTTGCGAGCCTGGTCATAATCAATCATCTCTCCCAAGGCGTCCATCAATGGCCGCAAGTAAGGGTTCAGTTTGGCCCTCAAGTCGCCCGGCAGGAACCCCAAACTTTCGCCCGCCTCGACCGCCGGTCGCACCAAGACGATTTTCCGCACCTGACCAGCCCGCAGCGCTTCGACCGCCGTCGCGACCGCCAAATAAGTCTTGCCGCTGCCGGCCGGACCGGTGGCAAACGTCAAATCATGCGACCGAATCGCCTTGACGTATTCGCTTTGGCCCGGAGTCCGAGGCTGAATCCGCCTGCCAGCGTGCTGAATCTCGATCTCGCGGCCCCCGACGACCATTTCGCCAGAATTCACCGAGCTCGCCTGGCCAGTTGGGGAGACCGCCCCCTCTTCCGAGGCCGCCTGATCCACGTCCCCGGCGCTCAGTTCGCCCTTCTTCCGTGATAGCTGGCGAAGCCGCTCGAGCGTGCGGGTCGCCCGTTGCACCTCCTCTCCCTCGCCTGAGATCCGAATCCGCCCGTCCCGCTGGGTAATGCTGACATCGAACAGGCGCCGCAATTTCCTAAGATGCTGATCACGGGCCCCGAAAAGCGTCAGAATCTCTTCCGGGTTGGTGATCGAAAGTGTTGCCTCGGTCATTCAGCTCCCCGTCGGGGTCACTCGATTGGAAGGGGGTATTCTATACATTTCCACCCGCATCATACGTCTCGCGACCGAGAAAGCATCAGATTCCCGGACCCGCGAGCCTCATCCGGCGACGCCAGCAGCGAAACACAGAAACGCCGGCAAAACCGCCGCAATCAACGAATCCGTGACATCCCAAACGCCACCCAATCCCGGCAGCCATTTGCCACTGTCTTTGGCCGAACATTC
>JARFQX010000662.1 GCA_029287555.1 Rubripirellula sp.
CCGTTTTACAACCATTGGACTCTCGGGCATGGCCTATGCCGCGATCGATGAGTGGACCCAGCGGTTTGTGCCGGGACGCGTTCCAGACGTGGCAGACTTTGCTGCCGATTCGATCGGCCTGTGGACCGCGATCGGAATCTATCTCACGGGCAAAGTTATCTATGAAGCCTGGACGAGACAGTCGAGCAACGCCTGAAAGACGCTCTACGGCTGTTGCAGCCGATCCCGCGACTCGAGAACGGCGCGACGGACCGAGTCAACCGACGTGCCGGTGGCGGTCAGATGCCCCATCTTGCGGCCTCGCTTTGCGGACCGTTTGCCGTAGAGGTGCAAACTGATCGACGGATCGTGGAAGACTCGTTCCCATTTTGGCGGAGTCCCGTCCTCCGCCCACAAATCGCCGAGCAGATTGGCCATCGCCGCGGCGCCGCTGCGAAGAGCCGTGCTGCCCAACGGCAGGTTGCAGATCGCTCGCACATGCTGTTCAAACTGACTCGTTACACAAGCTTCGATCGACAAGTGTCCCGAGTTGTGCGGCCGGGGCGCCACCTCATTGATCATGACCTGATCGCCGCGAACGAAGAACTCGACACAGAGCAGACCGACCACGTCAATCACTTCGGAGGCAGCGAACGCGATGCGGACCGCCTCATCCGCCACGCCCTCGGGGATCGATGCCGGGGTCACCGTGACGTCGAGAATGTGATTGCGGTGACTGTTCTCAAAGGCGGGAAACGCGACTTGTTTGCCTTCGACCGTGCGGGCCACAACGACCGAAACTTCCAAATCGAATTCGATGCACCGCTCCGCGATCCACGCATCACAATCTTTCCAAGGAACCCGCTCCGCATCGGCGATCGACTCCACACGCACTTGGCCCTTGCCGTCGTAGCCGCTGCGGGCGGTCTTGACGATCATGGGCCAGCCAAGCGACTCGGAGGCGGCGCGGAGCGTATCGAGGTCGTTCACCGCCGCCATGGGCGTAACAGGCAAGCCGGCGTCGCGAAAGGTCGTTTTTTCGCGCAGTCGGTCCTGTGCGGTCGCGAGCACCGAGGCCGAGGGATAGGTGGGGGCATATTGCCCGCAGCGAGCAATCGTCTCGGCAGGAATATTCTCAAACTCGAGTGTGATCACGTCGCATTGCCGCGCGAACGTGTCGACCGCTGATGCATCGCCGAGCTTCCCGATCACGCTGCGATGGGCCACCTGCGCCGCCGGCTCATCACTCGATTCACAGAAAACCACCACCTCGTAGCCCATCGATGCGGCAGCCATCGAGAACATCCGACCGAGTTGGCCACCTCCCACCATCCCGATCGTGGCACCTGGCAAGATCACCTTGGGAGCTTTCAAACTGGACATCGGCACGTTGGATAATCTCGGGTTCAGTACGAGTTCATGTTCGATACAAACTCACGTTCGACAGAAACTAGCGGGCGTCAGGACCGTCTCCCCGCGCTTCGCTCGGCTCGGCGGTTTCATCGAGACTTCAACCGTCATAGTTCGGCCGAATCGAGCACCGCCTGGGTTTGCCGATCCACCATCGCCTCAACGCGTCGGCGCAATTCCGGGTCGCCCAGTGCCAAGATCCGGGCGGCCAGGATCCCAGCGTTCTTGGCTCCCGATTTCCCGATCGACATCGTGGCAACTGGGATCCCGCCAGGCATTTGCACGATCGACAACAGTGAATCCAGGCCCTGCAGCGCGCGACTTTGCACCGGCACTCCGATGACGGGAAGGTTCGTTTCCGAGGCGACCATTCCCGGCAGGTGGGCGGCACCGCCAGCGCCGGCGATAATCACTTTCAATCCTCGCGACGCTGCCGACTGGGCGTAAGCCACCATGCGAGCTGGCGTCCGATGGGCCGAGACCACCATCGACTCGTGGGGGACCGCAAGCTCCTTGAGCACATCCGCAGCCTCCCGCATCGTTTCCCAATCGTTGCGGCTTCCCATGATCACGCCGACCAAGGCGTCCGTTTTCGGAAAGTTGGTGCCGGTCATCGCTGTCTGGTCGTCAGTGTTGCGGGGAGGCGTCGAATGAAAAGCTGGCGGTGGCTCGCGGACCCACCTGCAAAGAGAGAGATCGACGCACATTTTGTAAGCCGCGTCGTTCGCTTTGAGAAGACGCCCCCAGCGTGGCCGCTCGACTCAAAGCGGCCGCTCGACTCAAAGCGGCCGCTCGACTCAAAGCGGCCGCTTGACTCAAAGCGGCGCGCGGTGGCAGGCGGTCCGATACCGCTGTCGAAGGATTCCCCAACGGTCACTCATCGACCAATTCGAGATCGACGAAGGCGAGACGGAAGCTGTGCTCGCCATCATCAAATTGAATCCGAGCGATACGTTTGGGCCCCCGACCGCCGACCGAAAGGATGACACCCTCTCCGTACTTAGAATGCCGAACCTGCATCCCCTCACGGTAGGCCGTCAGAGGTGTTGCCGGTCGCGCCAGCATCTCCGCACCGGTCCGCAGCCCGGCGGTCACGCGGGACTCGGAAGACTCGGCTGTCGCCGACACCTCGGCGGTCGATCGCTCGACCACCGGACCGGCTGCCGAATCATGAACCGATCCACCTCCGGAAAGTGGCAAACCCGCTACTTCCGCCTCCCGGACCTGCCCTGGCTCGTCGTCGCCTTCGGAGTCGGCGTCGTTTGCCAAGTCGTGTTCGGGTAAATCCCAAGAGTCGGGGTAGCTTTGGTCGTAGTCGTCGTCAAACCAATCTCGTTGCGGCGAGCTTTCAACACGTCGCATCTCTTCCAACGGCAGCTCACTGAGGAAGGGACTGGGAATCACCGGGCGAAGTTCACCGCGTACAACCCTTCGCTTGCAGCAACTCAGCTGCAGTCCCTCTTTCGCCCGCGTCATGCCGACGAACAACAACCGCCGCTCCTCTTCCAGTTCATTCTCACTGTCCTTCGATCGTTTGTGAGGCAGCAGATCGTCTTCGACGCCAATGATGAACACGCGAGTAAACTCGAGTCCTTTGGCTGCGTGCAGCGTCATCAACGTCACTCGGTCGCTGGCATCCTGAAACGCATCGGTGTCGGACACCAAAGCCACCTGCTCGAGAAACGCCTCGAGCGATCCATCTTCGGGGTGTTGACGATCAAACTCGACCGCCGCGGTAATCAATTCATCAACGTTCGACATCGGGCTGACGTCTTGTTCTTCAACCGCGGTCTTCTCCAAATGGTTCTCGTAACCAATCTCCTCAACAAGGAATTGCAGGAGGTCCTCGAGCGGCGCGGTTGCCTTGATGCGGAGACGGTCATAGAGCTGGACGAATTTGGATACCATCGAGACGGAACGTTTGGCCAGCGAATCGATGTCGGCGGCTCGTCGAGCCGCCTCGAGCATCGGGATGTTCTCCAAGTCCGCGAAATGACGAATCCGCTCCACCGTCTTCGCACCGATGCCGCGCGTTGGAACGTTGATGATCCGCATCAGCGCCACGTCGTGACTTGGATTGTTGATCAGGTGCAGGTAGGCCAGCAGATCCTTGATCTCGCGTCGCTGATAAAACTCCAATCCGTTGACGATTTGGTAGGGCAGACTCCGGCTGCGAAACGCGTGCTCGAGCGACCGAGTCATCGCATTGATGCGGCAAAAAACGGCAAAATCACTCGGCGAGAGGCCCTGCGACGTGATGGCGGCAACGATCTCATCGGCGATGGAATCGGCCTCCTCGCGGCCGTCCTCATAGAGACGTAGGACCACCGGATCGCCCTCGGGATGATCGGTGTACAGCTCCTTCGACTTGCGCCGACGATTGTGTCGAATCAAGTGATCCGCCACTCGCAGCACGTTTGGCGTGCTGCGGTAGTTCTGTTCCAAACGCACCGTTTTGACCGAAGGATAGTCCTTCTCGAAGTCAAGGATGTTGTTCAGGTCCGCGCCCCGCCAACCATAAATCGATTGATCGGGATCGCCCGTCACCGCCAAGTTCGGATGATCAATCGACAGCGCCCGCACAATTGCGTACTGGGCAAGGTTCGTGTCTTGGTACTCGTCAACCAGGATGTACTTGAATTTGGCATCAAGCTCGGCACGCAGGTCAGGGTTTTCACGCAACAGGTGCGCGACGTGAAACAAGAGATCATCAAAATCGACGGCGTTGGCGGTGAGTAATTGCTGCCGGTAGACCGGGTAGACGCGCGCCGCAATCGCATCGCGGGGCCGCAACGCATGCCCCTCCATCATCTCGGGCGTGACCAGCCGGTTCTTGGCATGACTAATCGACGCCGCAATCTGCTCCGGTGACGCGTGAGTGGTCGAAACACCCGCCGCGATCACAGCACGCTTCATAGCTGCCTTTGCATCAGACGAGTCATAGATCGAGTAATTCTCGGTCAGTCCAACCATCGACGCGTAACGACGCAACAACTGGGCGCAAAAACGATGGAACGTCCCCATCCAAACGGTCTGTCCGGGGACCAATGCATCGACGCGCCCACGCATCTCATCAGCCGCCTTGTTCGTGAACGTCAAAGCAGCGACCTGCCACGGCGGAATCCCGTTGGCCAATAGGTTGGCGATTCGGTGCGTGACGACGCGCGTCTTCCCCGAACCGGGCCCGGCAAGAATCAACAAAGGGCCTTCAACGTGCGCGACCGCCTCGCGTTGGGGATCAGTCAAATTCTGAAAAATCGCATCCATGACGTCAGGCTCAAAGGTTTCATTTCGTCGCGTTGCTTTCCACCGCCAGCGGCACGCGTCCGCCTCTTAAAGTTGCGTATTCGGCTGAGTCGATGGAAAATCGTAACCGGATGCCTCACTGAGGGATGAGTCAAGCTCCGATTCCCTTCGCTCACCCGTCGGCTTACGACAAAAGCGCGGCTTCAAAACTTCCGCCGCGCGCCGTCAACCCGCCGGGACATCCTTGGGCAAGCCCGAGACAGCCCGTCGACGTCTGAACATCATATCGTGAATACAACCGAAAGATAAGCGCGGGCCCACTCGCCACTCGCCACTCGCCACTCGCCTCTCGCCTCTCGCCTCTCGCCTCTCGCCTCTCGCCTCTCGCCTCTC
>JARFQX010000668.1 GCA_029287555.1 Rubripirellula sp.
GGCTGCGGCCGCGGCAAGCTTGCGGGCGTCTTCCATGCCTCGCGGACGGTAGGCACGAGTCTTCTTCGCGGGAGCCTGCGACGAGGTTTTGGGCAATTCCTGGGAAGAATCCGCCGCAATCGATTCGACCGGTCGCTTGCCTGGGTCGGGGGAGTCGGTAGAGTGTTTTGTCATAACCGCAGAGTCTAGTGAATTTGCCGTGGTTGTCACGCAGTCAACCAAGTCGGTGACAAGGCTTGGCAGTCACTCGTCATCTTTTTCCACCTCAGAGATAGAAGGACAACCGTTCGATGGCCGACTGGATCGAAGAGGGCAAGAAGGCCCCCGCATTTACGCTCAAAGACGACGGGGGGAATCAGGTAAGGTTGAGCGAATTAAAGGGGAAACCCGTCGTTTTGTATTTCTATCCTCGCGACGACACGCCGGGCTGCACCAAAGAAGCCTGTTCGCTCCGCGATCGATATGACGAACTGAAGAAGATGAAGGTTCACCTTTTCGGCGTCAGCACCGATTCGGCCGAAAGTCATACGAAATTCAAGAAAAAGTACGACCTTCCGTTTCCCCTGCTGGTCGATGACAAACACGTCCTGAGCGAAAAGTACGGGGCTTGGCGTGAAAAGAATATGTATGGCAAAAAGTCGATGGGAATCCAGCGATCGACCTACATCATTGACGCCGATGGCAAAGTGGCCAAGGTCTTCAAACGCGTCAAAGTCGATGGTCACGACCAGCAGATCATCGACGCCTTGAAAGAGCTCTAGCCGCGATTGAAGTAGCGTCGAACCAAGCCAGAGTCGGCCGGCGGTCCCAGCTTGACCGCCAGCCAACATGCCAGCAGTGAACCACCCAGATCCCAAATGAAGGGATTCAAGCCAAGGAATTCGTAGGCGGTGAACTCTCCACGCTCGAGGTAACCCCAGCAGGTCAAGACCAGGTGCATCAGGGTACCGCCTAGCATTCCAGCCATCGCGGCGGCGGCTGTCATGCCTCGCCAGTAGAGCGATAATGTCATCGGCACCAAGAAGCACGCGGCCAATCCGCCAGTGGCGAAAACGATCAAGTCCTGCAGGTAACGCGGCGGGCGCAGGACGAACAGCAAGGCCAAAACCCCAACAATCACGGTCACGCTATAGCTCAACCACCGGATGCGCCGCTCCGAAGCATGTTGGTTGATCATTCCTTGATAGAAATCGCGGACCACCGCCGAGGAAACGACCAACAGAAAACTATCCACGCTCGACATGACCGCTGCGAACGGCGCGGCCACCAACACGCCGGCCAACCAGGGCATGCCGATGTTGGTTGTCAGTCGGGCCGCGAAGTCTGGCATCGTTCGATCGGGATCCACCTCCATCCCTGGCATCAAGACCCGCGCGCAGCAGAAAATGACTACCAGAGACGAGTAGATCACGGCGTAGTAGATCGCAACGGTCACAAGCGAATATCGAAGCGTGCGAGCGTCCTTGAACGACAACAATCGCACCATGTTGCTCGGTTGCCCGGCGGCCCCAAAGGGCCAGAACACGAAGAAACTGATCGCCGAACCGAGCGCGAGGAAACCCAGGGAACTCGACGGACTGGGACCAGGGTGCGTGACGTAGACGCCGCTGCGATCGGCTCCGAATTCGTAAGGCGTCCACTCCGCCTGCTCCAACGCGGCTTGGGCCGAGACAATCGTTCCGCTGGCAATCTCCTCTCTCAAGCGTTCTTTTTCCGCGGGCGTCGTGATCCGCAACATCTCCAACTCGCCACTTCGTTGCGAACCGCGCGGGATCACGGTCGATTCAGCGATTCGCACCACGTCATCGCCATCGACGATCCAGGCGCCCTTAGCGATCAACTGATCCGCCGCGGCCGGCTGGCTGAGCCGGATCACGCCCCGGCCATGCTCGGGAGTTGTCATTTCGGCCATCTGCCGGGTCGCCTGCTCGAGGCCGCCGACCTGGTTGAGGGCTAGCACAAGCATCAGAACGACACCGACTAACATCACGATTCCCTGCATCACGTCGGTCCAGACAACCGCGCGGAAACCACCATAGACGACGTACACGATCACGGCGAAGGCGAACACCAGCAGGCAAACCAGGTAGTCGGGTTCCGCTTGATTGACCCAGGGAACGTGGGCCGCCACCTGGGCGACCGAAGCGACGGTCCACTGGAAAGCCGGCTCATCGGCCAGCAACGTGCTCAAGATCTTGCCGCCCGCTTTGAATTGGGCAACCAGGTAGAAGAACATGAAGAAGACCAACAACGTCGTCGCCACCAAACCTGTCGCCGGGCTCTCGAAGCGACCTCGTAACACTTCGGGAATCGTCAGCGCGCCGCATTTGCGTGCCACTTGATTAAGCCGTTTGCCAATCAACGCCATCGAGACCAACGGCACCACCATGTAACCGGCGATCCACAACGCCAACGTCCAACCATGGGTGTAGATCAACGCCGGGAAGCCCATGAACGAACCACCCGACGCGTTGGTCGCAGCAAAAGTCAACGCGAATGCCCAGACTCCAAAACTGCGGCTTCCGAGGATGTACTCGCCGACTAATTCCTTCCATTTTGCCACGCGTTTGGACCACATCTCAAACAAAAAAACTGCCGCGGTGTAAATCAGTTAGGTGATCAGCGAGGCATTGGATCCTTCACTCATCGTCAACCCGCTCGGTTTCATCTTCCTCTTCCAACGGCTCATCCTCGATGTAGGCC
>JARFQX010000697.1 GCA_029287555.1 Rubripirellula sp.
AGATGTGTATAAGAGACAGGTGTCGGGCCCAGCGTTCCGAGATGTCGCAGCGTTCCGAGATGTCGCAGCGTTCCGAGATGCCGCAGCGTTCCGGGGCGTCGCAGCGCCCGGGGATGCTGCAGCGGTCGGGGATGCTGCAGCGGTCGGGGGTGTTGCGGAGCGGGTAGGCAAGGGCGAGGACAACTTCATCTCGGAGGCCGCGAGCAGCGTTCGGCTGTCCGAGTCGCGCGACGCCGGAGGATTGCGGGGGGAGCCATTGAGATCGGCGTCCGTTGTCGCTTGATTTCGGCCGACGTTTGTCGCGGCGACGCCGGCAGCCGTGGCACCACCACCAGTCGGCCCGGTCGAATTTTTGGCGAAACGCTCGACGGGCCCCGACCCCTGGGCGACCCAGGCAAGCCAATAGTCTTGAAGCTCCTTGAGCGAGTCGTAGCCGTAGTGTTGCTTGACGTTGGCGGTCCAGGAGGGTTGCCTCATGTAGTCGCCAAGAAATTGAATGAAGGCTCGTGGCCCTTTTTGGTCGATCAGAAAGCGGCACACCGAGTAGCCCTGGGCATACATCGGCAACACGTCGGCCGGGTATTCCTTCATCAGAAACAATTGATTCATGGCGATGCCACGGCGTGATCGCAGGAATTCGCGTAGTTTTGCTTCGTGCTTGCTCCGTTCCGCCGAATGTTCGACCGTCGTGCAGATTCCCTCATCCGCCCAGCGTGGCAGCGGGCGTCCAAAATACGTGGCCAGGATGGTGTGAGTGACCTCGTGAGGCAAAACGCTGTCCAGAATTCGCTCGGGCGTCCCGATCACTTCCATCTGGAAGTCACGAACTGGGGCCGGGTTATAGGTCGTTACGCCTTGGGCCGCCAAGTTGGCACCTGCGACAACGCGAATCGGGCATGGATTAGGCCAAGGAGGCAGCGGCTTGCCGAGCCAGTAGGTGGCCAAATCGCGGCGATAACGCTCGGCTGCTTCAGCCACCGCCCGGGCAAGTTGCGGATCCTGGGCGGAGATCAGAAAGTTCTGTGTCCGTTGGCTAGCCGCCAGCGAGTGGGCTGACCCAACCAAAAGCATCATTCCAGCGATTGCCAGACGACACGCCAAAGGCGTGCGGGACTCGGCTTCCATGCCGCTGCACTCCAAGATAAGCGAAAGACAGTCTGATCCAGCGGTCCGTCACCGGATCTGAAGTAAACACCAACGTTCCAGCCAGTTCGTTCTGGTTTCGGGCCGTTCTGGTTCCAGGTCGTGTTCGTTCGCCGAATTCTCTCGGCAAGGAAACGAGGCCTCTTGGCGTTCGTGGGGGAGTCTAGGGAAAGGGCACGAAGCGGTGAAAGGTGAATTCTGGACGCTGCCAATTTGGATCAATCCCCGCGAACGAACCAGCGATGGCTCGCTATGAGGTTGATCTAAGCCATTGTCAACACTTGACTTTGATGAATGTTGTCGCACTTGGCACAGCGGTTGCTCGGTGGGTGAAGGCATTACGGAGAGCTGCCAAATGCGCAGAGGGTTCGTCCACAGTTTCTCCTCCGGACGACCCGCCGAGGCGTTTTCGATAGAGTCAAACATCCTTCCCGCAAAGAGAGAAAGGTACCAAGGAGATGGCAACAGCCACCAAGAAAAGTAGCAAGATTCGTCTGCAACCGATGGGTGAACGAGTCGTTGTGAAGCGAGTCGAGAGCGAGGAAACCACCGCGGGCGGCATCGTTCTTCCCGACTCAGCCCGTGAAAAGCCGGCTCGGGGAACAGTGGTTGCAATTGGCAGCGGAAGGCTCCTGGACGATGGCACCCGATCGCCCAGCCAGTTGAAGGAAGGCGATTTGGTGCTCTTTAGCAGCTACGCCGGCGAGACCGTGGAGATCGACGACGTCGAGTATCTGCTGATGCGGGAAGACGACGTCTTGGCGGTAATCGAGTAGCGGCAGAATCACCTTGAAGGGTTCCATTTCTATTTCTCTCTAACACAAACAAGCAACCGATAATCTCATGGCAAAAATCATTGCATTCGACCAAGAGGCACGCGAAGCGATTCGCCGCGGCGTCTCGAAATTGGCCCGAACGGTCAAGGTCACTCTGGGGCCGAAGGGCCGAAACGTCATTCTTCAGAAGAGCTTTGGCAGCCCCACGGTCACCAAAGACGGCGTGACGGTCGCAAAAGAGATCGATTTGGAGGACGTCTATGAGAACATGGGCGCCCGAATGGTTCGAGAAGTCGCCAGCAAGACAAGCGACGTCGCCGGTGACGGAACGACCACGGCAACCGTGTTGGCCGAAGCAATCTTCAACGAAGGCCTGAAAGCCGTTGTCGCCGGTGTCAACCCGATCCAGATGAAGAGCGGGATCGAGGCGGCCGTTACCGACCTGACCGACAAGTTGCACAAGATGGCAACGAAAGTGAAGGACAAGGAGGCGATGGCCAATGTTGCCACGATCGCAAGTAACAACGATCGTGAAATCGGAAATCTGCTTGCTGACGCGATGAGCCGAGTCGGCAAGGATGGCTTGATCACCGTCGACGAAGGAAAGAGCCTGCAGACCGAACAGGAATGGGTCGAGGGGATGCAGTTTGATCGCGGTTATCTTTCACCGTACTTCGTGACCGACCCTGCATCGATGGAAGCGGTTCTCGAAGACGCCTACGTCCTGATCTACGAGAAGAAGATCAGCAGCATCAAGGACATGGTGCCCCTGTTGGAGAAAGTGGTCCAGCAAGGCAAACCGTTGTTGATCATCGCTGAGGACGTCGATGGTGAGGCGCTGGCCACGTTGGTGATCAACCGATTGCGTGGCACCTTTACCGTTGCCGCCGTCAAGGCTCCTGGTTACGGCGACCGCCGCAAAGCGATGATGGAAGATATCGCCATCTTGACCGGTGGTCAGGCAATCTTCGAAGCCCTTGGTATCAAGCTCGAGAGCGTCGACCTGCCGCA
>JARFQX010000719.1 GCA_029287555.1 Rubripirellula sp.
TGCTCGGACTGACCGTTGCCTGCGCCCGATGTCACGACCACAAGTACGATGCGATTCCCACGACCGACTACTATTCGCTCTACGCCACACTTGCCAACAGTCATTCGCCGGATCGGTTGCCCATCATTGGTCCGACTCCGAAATCCCCGGCATTTGACGCCTATCAGACGGAATTGGCGAACCGGCAAACGGTACACGACGACATGGCTCGCGACCAAGCGGAAGTGATGCGATCCCGATTGCGGATGCAAGTCGGCTTGTACCTTCGCGAGCTTGCCAAGGGAGCAAGGGAGTCGGATCTCTCGGCAGTCTTCTTGTCGTATCGCACAGATGACCTGCGCCCTCGCGTGCTCAACCGCTGGGTCAAGTATCTAGCCGAAATGCCCGGAGATGATCCTGTTTTTGGCCCTTGGGTCCAGCTATCCGCATTGGATCCGAACGACCTGGAACAACGTCTACCGGAAATGCTCGAGGGGTGGAAGCGGGACAATGGTGATCCGGCGAAGTTCGCACATCTGCATCAGCTCGCCACTGTCGCTCCCAGGTGGAATCCGCGCGTCTTGGAAGCGATCGAGCAATCAAGTTGTCGTTCGCTGCACGACTTGGCCCGCGTCTACGGAGAGCTGTTTGCGGAGGTGAACCGCCAATGGCTGCAGTCGCTGCTTGAAGCGTCGACCGAAGCCGCGGCCGATGGCGAGGTCATTCCCGACCAGGACCCTCGTCACGCTACGATCAACAGTGCGATTGACCAGCAATTGCGCCGTCACCTTTTTTATCCCGGTACGCCGACCGCGATGCCGGACGAAGTAGCTGTCACCCTTCTCAACCGGACAGTGCGAGACAACTTGAACGGCAAACGAGGTGCGATCGACGCGCTGGACCTCGGCTCGCCCGGTTCGCCTCCGCGAGCGATGGTGTTGCAAGAAGATCCGAGAGAGAAGACGTATCATGTCTTCCAACGTGGCAACCCGATTGACCGCGGCGAAATGGTCGAGGCTCGATTTCTTTCCGCGTTATCGCCGCCTGATCTCGAAGCATTTCCTCCTGGTGAGCGTCGGTTGGCACTCGCGCGATCGATTGTGGATCCTTCCAATCCGCTCGCCCGCCGGGTGATCGTCAACTTTGTCTGGCGGCATCACTTCGGTCGCGGGCTGGTGCGGACCCCCGACGACTTTGGCATCCGCGGCGATCCGCCGACGCATCCCGACCTCCTTGATTATCTGGCGAATCGATTGCTCGAAGACGGTTGGTCGCTCAAGAAGCTGCATCGCCGCATCATGCTTTCGGACGCTTATCGACAGGCGGCGGTAGAGGATCCCCAGTCTCGGATGCGCGATCCCGAGAATCGTTTACTGTGGAGGTTCCCGCGGCGACGGTTGGACATGGAGGCCATGCGTGATGCCATGCTGGCGGTTTCGGGCGAGCTGAAGACGGATCCACTTGGGGGCAAACCGTTCGATTTCCTGGCCGACCCCATCGTGCCTCGGCGAAGCGTCTACGGCATGGTCAATCGCGACATCGTTTCCAGTCTGGCCAGCACGTTCGATCGGGCCGATCCAAATACCTGCACGGCAAAGCGCCCCGAAACGACGGTGCCCCAGCAAACTTTGTTCGCCCTGAATTCCAGCTTCATCCAGGATCGTGCGGCTTCGTTCGCCAAACTGTCGGAATCGGCCGGCGACGCTCGCGCGAGAATTCGGTGGATGTACCAACGGGCCTTTTCGCGGCCGCCCGACGCGGACGAAATAGCGTTGATACTTCGATACGTCGACTCGGGACGCGAATCACCCGACGAAGCGGCGAGCGCCATGGATCCCTGGCAGCGGCTCGCCCACGTCTTGCTGGCCGCGAATGAGTTTGTCTTTGTGGACTGAATCCATGCACCTTCAACCATCGATTGATCGACGATCGTTTCTGAAACGCAGCGGGATGGGTGTTGGCACACTGGCCATGGCCGACCTGTTGCGCGACGAAGCGTCCGCGTCGGAATCCAAGACGCATTTTCCCGCTCGCGCCAAACACGTGATTCATGTCTTCCTTAACGGTGGCATGTCACAGGTCGATACCTTCGATCCGAAATCCGAGTTGACTCGGCGTGCCGGCCAGATGTTGCCGTTCGACAATCTCAAGACCGAACGCCGAACCGGTGTCGCGCTCCCCTCGCCGTTCAAATTCGAACAGCATGGAGGAAGCGGCATTCCGATCAGCGATCTGTTTCCGCACCTCTCGACGTGCGTCGACGAATTGGCGGTGGTTCGATCGATGCATGCTGAATTGCCGAATCACGAGATGTCCTTGATGCTGATGAACAGCGGGGACCAGAGGCTGGTGCGTCCGAGCTTCGGTTCATGGTTGACGTGGGGCATGGGGACCGAGAACGAGAATCTACCTGGCTTCATCGCCATGTGTCCCAACGGATTACCGGTTGGCGGAGCCGGAAATTGGCGATCCGCTTTTCTGCCGGGCGTCTACCAGGGGACACACGTCGACACTTCGAATCAGGACCCCAAAACGCTGATCCGTCACATACGCAACGCGCGGCTGTCGTCACACGAGCAGCGGAAGCAGTTCGAACTGTTGCAGAAGATCAACGCCCGACATCTTGAATCGCGCTCCGGTGAATCGGCGATCGAAGCTCGCCTACATTCGATTGAACTTGCTTATCGGATGCAGACCGAGGCGACCGATGCCTTCGACGTGCAAGACGAACCGGAGCACATTCTCAGGCTCTACGGTGAAGGCCCACAAAACCGCCAACTCTTGATCGCTCGCCGGCTGGTCGAACGAGGGGTCCGCTTCGTGCAGACATGGCACGGGGGCGGTCAGCCCTGGGACAGTCACTCGAACATTAAAGTCGAACATCGAAAGGTCGCCCAGCAGTGCGACCAGGGGCTGGCGGCCCTAATCAGCGATCTGAAGCAGCGGGGCCTCTTGGACCAGACGTTGATTCTCTGCACGGGAGAATTCGGGCGGACGCCTTCGGTCGAAATGGATCAAAGCGGCTCGGGGGCTTCTCAAGGACGTGACCACAACCATTGGGGATTCTCGCTCTGGCTGGCCGGCGGTGGGATCAAGGGAGGAACGATCTACGGAGCCACCGACGACTTTGGTTTCCGAGCCGTCGAGAATCCCGTCTCGGTGCATGATCTGCATGCCACCATGTTGCACTTGCTGGGCTTTGACCATCGCTATCTGACCTACCGCTTCGCCGGACGTGACTTTCGATTGACCGATGTTCATGGCGAGATCGTCCACGAATTGATCGCTTAACGGATGATGGGCCCCGCGACTCCCGCCTCGACGCGAACGGCGTGCTCACGCCGCAAAGACGCGGTCGCACGGACGTGATAGAATCAGACCCCAACAGTAACGCGTGGGGGGGAATCATGGACACGGAAAAGAATTACGAGTTTGATTCAGCGCAGAACGAGACGATCTTGACGCTCGCCAAGACTCTGCAGTTCGTTGGCGCCGTTTCGCTTGTTCTCGCATTGGTGTTTGGTTTGGGAATCATGGGATCGCTCTATCACGCGGAATGGGGCGAGGCGGTCTACCAAGGGATGTTTCTCGTCTTCACGTTTTCGATGGGAACACTGATGATCAAAGCGGGCAAGGAGTTCCAGGCGATCGTGGCGACCAGTGGGAAAGACATTTCGCACCTGATGGCTGCGTTGGACAACCTGCGGCAAATCTACTCGGTGTTGAGTGTGATCATCATCTTGTTCGTGTTGCTACTGATCGTCGCCTTGGCCGTTTCCCTGGTTTACACCGGCGGAAAGACCATCGCCTGACAGCGTTGCCCCTTGCCTGCTCTCGGCGCAGATTCGTGGCTCATCCTCAGACTCGGCAGTTGCCCGCAACAAGTCAAAAAATGCTTAACGCGGCGGTTGACTGACGAGCGCCCGCTGGATTTCCACCACGCGAAGCCGCTGAGGTTCGCTCATGAAGAGGTATCGGTCTCGCCCATCTTCCGATGGCGTGTACACCGTGAATCCATCCGCCTCCACGCGAACGCGACCGGGACCGCTGAGGCTGAAATAGTCGTCATCCGGCCGAATCGCCACCAAAACACTGGTCAGGTCCCAAGTGGGCCGATCGTGTTCGGGGCCGCTGTGTAACAGGTAGGCTTCGCGAACGATGTGGTCGCTGCTGTAGCGAAAGTCCCGGGCAATGCTCTCGCGAGGATAGGGCGCGCGAAGGCCAATCAGAAAATCGCTCCAAATCACCGAACACTCTTCGGGCCATTGACTGGCAAACCGCTGCATCGCGGCAACCCCATTTCGCACGTTGGCTTCCAGGTAGTGTGAATTCCCATCGACCGGCCGAAACGCACCCGCCATGACCGACGTCAGGCGAACCTTCTGCTTGATCAATTCACGACCAGTAAGTGGACTGAATTCATCACCCACCGATTCAACGAGATCGGCCAGGTTCGATGCTAGTCCGACCTGAATCAACACGATGGAACGATCCGGCGATGAAGCCAGCGTCTTTCGAAGCACCGAGACCGCGTCCGGAACGTCTTGGCTGTCAACCATGTCGTGCGGAAATCGCAGCGAACCATCTTCGTTCTTTTCTTTGCACAGCGCCAGATACTTGCTTTCCCGTCGCTGGGCTTCACGTGTCGCACCAATCGGAATGTCAGGTCGGCCGTAGAAGGTATTCACGGCGTCAACGAACGGGGCAGCGAGCGGATTGATCTTTGAAATGGTGACCGCCTCGATGCTGCACTCGCCGCGGTCGGCAAGCGTATGCAGCATCGCCAGAGCCAGCACATCGTCGACATCCCCGGTGATGTCGGTGTCGAAGATCACTGCCACCGGTTCAACGGCTAGCACGGGGTGAGTCGGCGCAAGACTCGCAATCGTACTGAACAGCATCAGCGAACAGTTCTTTGACAACGGCATCATGAGAGTCACCGACAGGTTGTTTCGATGGCAGGAGCGGAGATGCGGACGTTAACGCATCGGAAACTTGAGGCAAGATCGCCAGCCCAAGAAGTTTCAAAAGATATGATACGCCTTCGCATCGAATTGCCTCGCCAACTCCTCATCACCGGCTCGACTCATCAGGTCGTAATAGCCATAGGGATACTTGAAGACGTGTCCGATGCCCACCGCCTTGTCACCGCGACGACGCCAATACGCCGCCTGATTGGGACGCAGATCACTCGGCTTGTGATCGGCGATGCGCCGCGCGTCCGGTTCGGGGCCTTGTCGGGTGACCGTCACGTATTTGCAAAACGCCTTGCGACAACTGTCCGCCCACTGCACATCCCCCATCGCGGCCAACTCAACGAGCGATTGGCCGAACGTCAACATGTGCCCGGCAAATCCCTGACCAAACCCGATAAAGCGATCGACCGCATCGCTCGCCTCCTGCATAATGAATTTCGAAGCGGCCGCCTCGTCGGTAAAGGGCGGCGGATCAACGTCCGGATCCGGTTCGATGTCACGCCAAGGTTTGAACGATTGAATCAGCTTACACACACCTTCAACCCGCTCGGCGGTGGCGGTCTCGGGCATCAGTCGAAATCCCTTGATCGCCAACATCGCAAAGATTGCATTGTGCCCCACTTCCAGTAGCGTCTCGCCTCGCTGGGTCAACGCCGCGCCGACCTTTTCGATCCCGTCGGGATCGGGATCGGCCTCGGGAAACGATTGGCACAACTTCGACGACGACCAGTTCAAGTCGAAAAGCTCTACGATGCGGGCGGCCGCACCCTCATCGAGGCCGTTATCGACGCACAGCAGGTACGCGGAGACCATGGCGGCCCCGCGATGGCCGTCGGCGAAGTAGTTCATCTGGTGCGCCCTCGCCAAGGCATTGAGCCCCAGCAGCACCAATCGCTTTTCGGCCGGATCACGATCCTGAGCGTTGGTCGATCCGGCACCGATCATCGATCCGGCCACCAGTCCACCAAGAAGGCTTGAAGCCTGAAAAGCAAAGTCACGTCGATCAATACGCTGTGTCATCGGAATGGCGAAAATCAAGTGGCGAGAAGCGAGCGGCGAGAAGCGAGCGGCGAGAAGCGAGAGAAAACGGGCGGCTGCAGCAGATTATAGACTACACACTCCAGATGACTCCCATGGTACAACATTTCCCTCGCCGGCTCGCTCGTCCAAGTGCCTTGCCCTTCCTTCACCACTCGCCACTCGCCACTCACCACTCACCACTCACCACTCACCACTCACCACTCACCACTCACCACTCACCACTCACCACTCGCCACTCGCCACTCGCCACTTACTCCCAGCCACTCGGCTTCCCGCGCCGGGTCGACTAGACTTACGCGACCAACCGACGCGCCCATAGCTCAGCTGGATAGAGCAACGGACTTCTAATCCGTAGGTCGAAGGTTCGAATCCTTCTGGGCGTGCTGTTAGAAAACCCCGTGATTTACGGCGAAAGCCGGGACCTGCCGATGGTCGGCGGAGCACATGTTCCAACCCGAGTTTTTGGGTACATACCCAGAAACTCCAGAAATGGAGATTGTGCTCATGGTACGACCATCTTCCAGCATCCCGTCTTATCGAAATCATCGCAGTGGGCAGGCCAGGGTCACCATCAACGGCCGAGACTACTACCTCGGTCCGTACGGGTCCAAGGCTAGCAAGATCGAATACGACCGAATCATTGCGGAGTACCTTGCCAGCGGACGAAGCACCGCTTTCGGCCT
>JARFQX010000851.1 GCA_029287555.1 Rubripirellula sp.
CGGGCGGGTAGCGGTAGTACAAACTGTCGCTGCTGCGATAATAGTCCTGTCCCCAAAAGTTCTGGGGATAGTAGACGTACGGGTAGTGATAGAAGCGATTCCAATCGTGCGAGTCGTTGTGCCCGCCCCAGCTGCGACCAAAAGCCCGCTGGTCGGCCGAGGCCGAATCACTCAACGCGACGCAGCAGCAGCAAAATGCGACGGCGATCAAAAGATGACGAATCATCACGGCGTCCCCCCTCGAGACGTGCGATGCCGCTGCTGGAGCGAGCACCGCGAAGTTTGCGGTCAAATTTCCGGCGCTTGCCCGTTTTGGCAGCAAGTGCGTATCGGTGGCATGCCGGGCTTGATCCACGTCCTGACGAATCCCGCACCTCGGCGGCCCAAGGCGCGTGCTGAGAACGCGTGATCCTGGGTCATCAGTACCCGGCTCACCGTCACTATCGGCAACTTCGGTAGGAACGGTTGAGTCGTTCATGGTCGGAATTTGGGCTCAAACGTGCCCGGCCACCCCTCGGAAAAGCCCCGGTCAATTCCCCGGTGTCGCAGATAATGGCTTCTCACCAGTTGGGCGCACCACCTATGATTGAGTGAAACGATGATTCCGAATCCAATCCTCCAATCCGTGAAGTTGGCATGTCCGTGTCGTTTCAGCGAGCCCGAAAAAGTTTCTTGATCGCGTCGATAGCATTGCTTGGGCTGCTGGCCACATCGACTGAGATGTTGGCCTGCCCCTTCTGCAACGCGGTTTCCCAAACGCTCCGTCAAGAAATGGCGGCGATGGATGCGGTCGTGATCGGATCTTGCTTGCAAGACGAGACCCAACGCGACGCCGAGACCGGGAAGGTCCGCATGAAGGTCGAGCGGGTGCTCAAGGGGGGCGACCTGGTCAAGGCGGGTGATGAAATCGACGCCATCTATTACGGCGACGTCGAAGTGGGCCGCCGCTTTATGCTTTCCGGCGTCGATCCACCGCAAATGCAGTGGTCCTGCCTGCCAGTGACCAAGCGGGCCGAGTCCTACATCGGCATGGTGACGGAGCTGCCCGACAACGACCTCGATCGCCTTCGCTTTTACTACCAACATCTGCAGGATGAAGAAGCGATGCTCGCCCGCGACGCGTACGACGAATTCGCCGTCGCGCCCTACGCCGCCGTCAAGCAGCTAGCCCCCGAGATGGACCATGGTCAACTGGTCCAGTGGATCCGGGACCCGGAGATGCCGACCGATCGACGTCGACTCTATTTGACGATGTTGGGAGTTTGCGGCGATGAAAAAGATCTGCCGATGCTCGAGGAGATGCTTCGCAGCACGACCAAAAGCAGTCGCGGTGGCCTCGATGCCTTGATCGCGTGCTACTTGACCCTTGGCGGCGAAGAGGCTTTGCCGCTGATCGATGAGTTATTCCTTGCCAATATGAAGGCCCCGTACGCCGATACGTACCAGGCAATCATGGCGATCCGCTTTCACGGGACCGAAGGGGATGTGATCCCGCGGAGTGCACTCGTTGAGTCGCTGCATCACGTGCTTGACCGCAAGGATCTTGCGGACCTAGTGATCCCGGACCTCGCTCGGTGGAAGGATTGGAGTCAGATCGATCGGCTGGTCGAATTGTTTATCAATGCGGACGCCGACAACAACTGGGTCCGCGTGCCGGTGGTCAACTACTTGCGCGCGTGTCCGCTCGACGAGGCCAAGGACGCATTGAAGAAGTTGGAGAAGGTCGATCCGGAGAGCGTGCGGCGAGCGAACACGTTCTTTTCGATTCCGGTCCCGGCTCGAGATACCGGGGCAAGCAGCTCGTCGGTGATTCGCGATTCGGACGATCGCGCGATCGTAGCGATCCCGACCGACGGAACCACGGGTCCACCCACCGCGGACGCCTTGCCCCTACCCGCTGCTGCCCCGTTGGCCGTCGCCGCCCCGACCATGAACCCGTGGCGGCTCGCCTACGTACTGGCCCTTGCGTTTTGCACTTTGGTGATCGCCCACTATTTGCTCCTTTCCGGCGGACCCTATCCGAGGTCGGAATAGGGGCAAGTCTGCCGAGAATCGCGGGCGGTCGTTCTGGCAAGGTCGAGAGAGAGAAGATGTCCGCTGAAATTCAGATGTCCTCTGCTGAAGACGTGGTGGAGTTCCCTTATCGGGCGATGAGCTCCGCAGCGATTTCATCACTCGTTTTCGCCGCCCTCGGGCTGCTCGCAGGCGTCTTTTTCTGGCCCGGACTTGGCTTGTGCTTGATCGGCGCCCTGGTCGGCTTGATTGCCTATCGCCAGATACGACGCTATCCCGAAGAATACGACGGCCTGAAGATCGCCCTGGCCGGCATCGCTTTGAACATGGCAATCCTCCTCACAGGTGCGGCCATGCACACCTACGTTTACCTGACCGAGGTGCCGGAA
This sequence comes from Rubripirellula sp., assembly GCA_029287555.1. Taxonomy (GTDB): domain Bacteria; phylum Planctomycetota; class Planctomycetia; order Pirellulales; family Pirellulaceae; genus Rubripirellula. Next base: position 2,403 of record JARFQX010000851.1, read on the forward strand.
GGATACACCCGAGTCCATTTCTACGAATTGCAGCAGGACGCCAGCCAACCGGTCGACCGGCCCACCCAACGCGCGGTCGAAATTGACGGGGAGCCGATCTTTCTCAAAGGCTACATCCACCCCTCCTCGGGAAGCGGCTTGCTCAAACGGTTCATTCTCGTTCCCGACCTGGGGACCTGCTGCTTCGGCGGCCAGCCCAAGAGCAGCGACATGGTCGAGGTAACCTTGGGGGGCGGACAGACGACCAGAGCGGGTCTGACCAAGAAGAAGCTGGCCGGGACGTTTAATCTCAATCGGGCACCCCGACAGGTGACTGACTTTGATAATGCTGTCTTTTATCGGATGAACGTCGATATTGCGAAGTGATGCGGAGAGGGCCAAGGCCGGAGGATATATTTCCGGTTCGACGGTTCGCCTTGTTCGAACCCCCAGCGGGCTGCCTATAATCGAGGCTCATCGCGAATTTGTGCGGGTCCTGTTTGCGCGGGTCCTGTTCGCGCTAAGCCATGGTTCGCCTGCGACCCGAAAACTCAATCTCCCGATTTCTGCATGAGCTTCCCGCGAGTCTGTTTTGCCGCCATTGCTATTGCGATGCCGCTGTTGCTCGGTTCCTGTTCGACGAAACAGGACGAACAACGGGTGGTGATCGAGCGTCAGCGAGACGAGGCAATGCCAGCCGCGTTGCCTGACAGCGATGGGGAGCCCGAGCCGGCAGTCAGTGAATCGGCGAGCACCGCGGCGGACGAGACGGCCGAAGTCCAAGAGCAGCCGGATCCAGAAGCCGCCGCCCCGCGGCAAAAAGTGGAGGAACGCAAGAGCAGTCAGGCGGCTCGTGCCAAGGGCGAAATCAACTTTGATGATCTGAAGTTCGACTTGGAAAAAGATCAGCCTTTCGACGGTTCCTTGCTCACCGACGAGATTCGACAGCTCGATGGAACGACCGTCAAGCTCCGCGGCTACATCTTGCCGTCCACGTTGTTCTCCGAAACCAATATCTCCCAGTTTGTCCTGGTGCGAGACAACCAGGAGTGTTGTTTTGGGCCCGGCGCGGCGCTGTTCGATTGCGTGATGGTGGAAATGGTGCCCGGCGAGACAACCGACTTCGTGACTCGGCCGGTAACGGTCGAGGGAAAGTTTGTGATCGATACCGAGTCGTATCGCTATCCACCGGGATATTCCCCGACCAAAGCCACGCATCTGGCGGTCTTTCGAATCGAGGGCGAGGCGGTGCAGTGAGTCGGCGCGGGCTTCTTTGATCGGGGGCTTCTTTGATCTACG
>JARFQX010000922.1 GCA_029287555.1 Rubripirellula sp.
GTGTCACGCAGGTGACGAATTTGACCAAGGCGTTTGGGGACGTACTCAGCTACCTCCGCTTGTTTGCACTCGGATTGGCCAGCGCACAACTGGCCGTCACGTTCAACGGACTGGCAGGGAGTGTGTCCCAAAAAGGTGGTATTGGCATTCTGCTGGCGATCTTCATTTTGCTGGTGGGTCACGGAATCAATTTTGTTCTGGGTTTGATGGGAGGCGTGGTGCACGGCCTGCGCCTAAACTGCATCGAGTTTTTCAATTGGGGGCTGTGCGAAGAAGGCTATGCTTTCAAACCATTCAAGAAGAAGTCGAATCGCTGATGGACACGTTTGCGCTGATGCTCGGCTGGGCCGGGATTTACGGACCGACCGCTCTGGGCGCGATCGGTAGCATCATGGGGTGTGCCCGCGCCGGCCAGGCTGCGTGCGGTGCGATGCTTGACGTGGAAAGCGGTTATGGCCGGTTTATCGCGCTTTCTGCACTGCCGTCGTCACAGATCATTTATGGCATTGTGGTGATGTTTGCGTTGAATCGAGATGTCACCACGGAATCAGCGCCGGGCTTGTTCGCCGTGGGAATTCTGTGTGGGCTGGCGTTGATGGCTAGCGCCGCATTCCAAGGTAAGTGTTGCGCCTCAGCAATTGTGGCGACCAAGACCAAGCCGGAGGTGTTCGGGCTTTCCGCTGCACCCGCTGCGATTGTGGAAGGCTTTGCCGTATTCGCATTCGTTTTTGCGTTGGTCATCGCGGGTGGCATTCCAAGTACGGGAACCTAATCGTCGAGTCACCAAATGGATCAAAAGAACAACGACACCGATCAAAACGACACATCCGGCGTCCAGCAATTGATTGACCGTCTGCACCAAGAAGGTGTAGATAAGGGGCGATCGGAGGCGGAGATGCTGCTGTCGGAATCCAGAAAAGAAGCTGCTGCAATTCTGGATAAGGCTAACAAACAGGCCGAGAAGATTCGCAAGTCTGCCGCCAGCGATGCTCAACGGATGAAGTCGGAAGGAGAGGAAGCGGTGCGTCTTGCCGGCCGCGACGCAATTCTAAGTTTGACCGAGGAGCTCCGAACGAGCTTCGAGCATACGCTGCAGCGGTTTGTTAATGATTCGCTTCAAGATCCCAGCTTTCTGCGTCAGTTGATCCTGCAAATTGCCGGCACCGCCGTGCCGCGAGATCCCGAGACCGATCTGCACGTGATCTTGCTTGCCGGGGCTTCGGACCAAGACGATGACGCGTCGTCGCAAGCTGGCGAGACACTCAATCAGCTCGCACGGTCACTCACCGGACAATCGCTCCGCGATGGGTTGACGTTCGAGGTTGTGGACAGCGATGTCCCGGGCGTTCGCGTTCAAGTTGTCGATCAGCGTCTGGAGGTCGACCTCACGACCGATACGTTGACGCACCTGCTGCTGAAGCATCTGTCGCCTCGGGTCCGTGCGATTGTTGGCCAATGATGATGACCTTGTCCACTCCCGCCTCCGGTACAGCGACCTTGGCACGACCGGACCTCAGCTAGCAAGCAGACGCGCATGGACTATTACACCTTGATCGCTAGCCTGCCGGCGCTGCCACCTCACTTCGGTGTGGAGCGGACGCCAGTCTCGCGCCCGCGTTTGCGTCAGTTGCTGAAGCAATTGACCGAGGAAGATGCTGACACAATCCATCAGCTCACCAGGTTTTTCAGCTGGGATCGTCAGTTGCTCGATCAGAGCGAAGACGATATTGCCAGGCGTTACGATGAATTGATGCAGAATCACCAGACGATGATACGCCAGATCGTTTCGCTTCGGATCAACGTCCGTACCATTGTTGCCGCTTTGCGTTGTCGAAGAGACGATCTGGCTCCACCCACTGCGGTCGGCGAATTAGTCGAACCGATCCGCCGCAACTGGAACCATCCCACTTTCGGACTCAGCCATCGCTATCCGTGGATCGAAACGTTTTCGGATCACATGTTGGCAGGCGAAACTGCAAGAGCCGACCGCACGCTATTCGAATATACCTGGCAAACCTGGTCTCGGATGGCAGCGCAGTACACGTTTTCGTTTGAGGCAGTCCCACTCTATGTTGCCAGGTGGGAAATCGTGGATCGCTGGACGAGCCGCGACATGGACGCGGGCAAAGAACGATTTGAACAGTTGACTCATGAGGCACTGGGTGAATATGCCGAACTCCAGTTCTGAGGCGAAGACAATACAGGCTCGTGTGATCGGCGTTTCCGGGAACATCGTCTCCATCGAGACGGACCAGCCGGTGATGAAGAATGAGGTGGCTTTCGTTCACCTGGGCACGGCTTCCGACCGCGGGCGACCAGCGCCGGACGCCGATCCCACCAGGCTGAAGTCCGAAGTCCTGCGCGTGCACGGCAATACGGCCGATATCCAAGTCTTTGAAGACACGGGCGGCATCCAAGTTGGCGATACGGTCGAGCTGACCAAAGAAATGCTTTCCGCGGTGCTCGGACCGGGGCTGTTGGGCGTCATTTTCGACGGCCTGCAGAATCCGCTGCATGAACTCGCCCAGCGAGATGGATTTTTCCTGAAACGTGGAACGACCGTGCCCGCTCTTGCGCTGACGACCCAGTGGGAATTTCATCCGACCTGCAAGATCGGCGATCGTTTGAAAGCGGGCGATGTGCTGGGGACCGTCCCCGA
>JARFQX010001071.1 GCA_029287555.1 Rubripirellula sp.
TGAGCAAGAAGAGATCCAACTTTGGCAAACCGTGGCGCCGGTCGAGTTTGTCCCCAAGATTGCCGAACGCACTCAGGCGCAATCGCTGCTGATCGCCACCCGCCAGGGGCCCGGTTACCAGGTTGCCGGCGGCCAATTGGCTCACGCGATTCAGTCGCGGGCCACGCATGTGCTGATGGATTTTTCGCAGAACGCTTGCGCGATCCGCTACCAAATCGACGGCAACTGGGAACAACTCCCTCCGCTCGATCGCGAAACCGGCGATGCAATGTTGCATGCCCTGAAACAGCTTTGTCTGTTGAATCCCACCGATCGCCGGTCGGCGCAAAGTGGTTCGCTCGGTTTGAAGGCCGGCAAGGAGAAATTTAATCTCAGGTTGCAATGCCAAGGCGTGCAGACCGGCGAGCGAGTTCTTGCACGCATTGAAGCGGAGAAGATGCCTTTCGAGCGAATGGCGGATCTTGGCATGCGCGACAAGATGTACGCGGTGTTCAAGGAAAAGCTGGACTCCGATGGAAACGTCATGTTGATCACCGCGCCGAAGGGGGATGGTTTGACGACCACCTGGACGCTGACGCTCAACTCGGCCGATCGCTTCATGCGAGACTTCCAATCCCTCGAAGATGAGGCCAATCCGGAACCGGAAACGATCAACATCAACGCGAATTTCTATGGTGGCTCCACGGAAGTAACGCTGTTTGAACGACTGCGCAAAGTTCTCTTGAAGGAACCGGATGTCTTGATCTTCCCGGAACTGCCCGATGAGGAATCGATGCAGACGGCGATCGGCCAGGTTGAGAAGCACCAGAAACAAATCTACTGTCGAATGGTAGCCGACAGCGCCATCGGGGCTCTGACGAGTTTTCTGGCTCGCTACAAGGAGTCGGCTCCGGGAATCGTCTCTGCCATGGGCGCGGTTCTCTCTAAGAAACTCGTTCGGCGTCTCTGCGACAATTGCAAAATCGGCTACGAACCGCCCCCGCAATTGCTCAAGCAACTGGGAATTCCGCCGGGCCGGGTGGCGCTACTGTACCAGCCCTTCATCCCACCACCGATCGAGCAACAGGTGGACGAGAACGGACGTCCCGCTCCGATCACCCCCTGTCACGTCTGTGGCGGACGCGGCTATTTCGGACGAATTGCCATCTTCGAGTTGCTCACGCCCGGCGACCAACTCCGCGCGGCACTGCTGAAGACCCAGGATCTTTCAAAGCTCTCCCAGATCGCAAAATCCGAAGGGCATCGAGGAATCCAGGCGGAAGCGATTCTCACCGTAGCGCGAGGCTTGACTAGTCTCGACGAGCTCAAACGCGTGTTTGCCAAACGGTAGAGCATTTGCCTCGCTGCTCCGGTTCAAGCCGCTTCGTCGTAGTAACCGGGATCGTCTTTGCCGTCACCGTCCAAGTCGCCGACGACGGGCTGACTGGCTTCGCTTGATCGGGGAACGACGATCTGCAAGTCGTTCCCGGTCAAACGCCGATCCCCGTCGACGTCGATGATCCAAACGTCCCCTCGGACAACGCCAATCTCGTCGATCTCGTCGCCATTGAAATCGCCGACAATTGGGACGTCGCCGGCCCGCCCGAACTCAATCAGCTGGTCCTGTTCGCTCCAACGGCCATCGCCGTCGGCATCGATCATCCAGTGACCGCCACGAAACACCGCAATCTGGTCGATCCCGTCACCATTCCAATCACCGGCGAGCGGTGTATCCGGCTGTTCGCCATATTGGAAAACATGATCGACCGCGTCGGCGCGGAGATCTCCGTCATTGCCTCGCCGCAACAGCCGTGGTGGATCTTCGATCTCTCGGTGACGGCTTGGAAGCTTGGCACGACGGTCCATGGTCCGCCGACGATGGTTCGCCGGATCGGGCAACCCGGGGTCGCCAAGTATCCGCTGCAGGTCGCGTTGCCACTGACGCCCAAAGATCGCCACGTCATCCTTGCCATCACCATCCCAGTCGCCGACAACCGGGCGATCCATCTCCGTTCCCAGTTGAATCCAAAGATCGCCGGCATCCCAGCGACCATTGCCATTGAGGTCGACGTACCATTGTCCACCGACAAAGATCACGACCTCATCCAACCCGTCGCCATTGAAGTCACCCGCCAGAGCCGTTGCCCCCTTCTCGCCGAGGACGATGGGGAGCATCGGTTCATCGCCACGACTGGACGTCGAGAACGACCAAATCCCGAGGGCGTGAGTCCCCTCCCGCCACGTTGGTTGCGGGGTCGCGACGCTGACGCTGTGCATGTTGGCATCGTCAACGATCATACCGCGAGGGTAGCCGCCATTGATCACGCTGAGATGCCACGAGACAGCCCATTGATCGGTCGCGTCCCAAAGCATTCGGTAGCGATCGAGTTCCGGACGAATCCCGGCCGGCGTGTCGAAGGCGGCGAGACGAGTTGGTCCGCTGAAGGATTCGATGTTGACCGGAATCACGGTCATGCCGGGAACCACAAGACGTTCCGGCGGAGGGATGTAGGGAGTGGGCGGCCTGACAACGAACAACTCGCTGAAGTTGTTGTCTGTACTTTCGACACCACCCAACACCCGAACGTTCAGAATTGCATCGTCGCCGGGATCACTGGATGAGCGCAACCTGAGTTGTTCGACAATCGCGAGTTGATCCTCCGTCAGTCCGTCGGCACGGTTGACTGCGAAGCCTCCCGTTGAACCCGCTGAGTCCAAACCATCGAGGTAGGCCTCCGGTTGAAGCTGGTAGACGTGGTAGCTGCCCGGAGGCAGACCGGTAAATTCATAGAAACCATTCGCATCGGTGACAACACGAATGGGGCCGTCCGCATAGGCACCGCGAAGCGCCGCGTTTGCTGGAACTGGGCGACCGAGTGCATCACGAAGCACCAGTGTCACGCCACTGATTCGCGGGTCATCTTCGCTGAGCATGCCGTCTTGGATCTCCCTTAATCTTGACGGCTCCGGGACACTCAACAGCGTTCTCTCCGGTCCGTCCTGGAAGACGAACCCGGAAAGACTGCCCGGCAACAGTTCGCAGAAGTTGTAGTGGCTCGCCCGCGTACCAGACCCGAGCGAGATCGCATCGATTCGGTTGCCACCCAACACCTCACCCCCCTCGGTTCCGACGTGGGCACTGCCATCGAAGTAACCCGCCGGTTGCTGTTGTTCAACCGAGTAATCGCCGGGATCGAGATTGGAAAAAGCGTAGTTTCCGGACGCATCGGTGGTCGTTCGGGCTACTTCGTCGCCGCCCGCATCCAATAAGCGGATCACGGCACCGGCGAGCGGCGGATCGTCGCGATCCAGTTCGCAATCCCCGTCGCGGTCGACGTGAACGCGGCCCGTGAGTGAAGCGGCCTTCCGCTCACCAAAGTTGTAATCAATCCCGTTGTCGCCCTGCTGCAATCGAATCGAGGTGATCGCATCGCCCCCGTCACTTCGACCCACGATGCGGCCGTCAACCGTCCCGGGCGTGTCGATGCCGTCAAGATAGCCTGCCGGTTGCTCTTCACGAAGCGTGTACTGTCCCGGCGCCAGACCATCAAACAAGTATCCGCCGGCGGAGTCTGTTCGACTCGTCGCGACGACTTGTCCCCGGGCATCGATCAGTGAGATGTTTGCCCCATTAATCGGGGTTTCCCCGGTCTCGAATCGTCCGTCGCCCGACGCGTCGTGATACACCCGACCGCCGATCGAAGCGGGAGATCCTTCACAGAAGTTATAGTGTTCGCCGATACCGCCAGGCATCATGGTGATGTTCTGGATCAATCCGCCGTCAACGCTGGTGCCGACGACCACACCGTCGATCGTGCCAACGTGGGCCAAACCGTCGATCCGGCCCTCCGGGGTTGTTTCCACAATCGCGTAGGTCCCGACGGGGACTTGTTCAAACTTGTAGCTGCCGTCCGCCCCGGACACCGTTTCGCCGACGGACTCACCCCGCTCGTCGCGCAACGACACGCGAACTCCGGCAAGAGGCTCGTTGCCAGTTGCGTCATGATCGCCGTTGCAGTCACTCCCGGGTGCCGCGAGAAAGACAAATCCGGACAGCGAACCGAAGGGGAGTTCGGCGAAGTTGTATTCCGACCCCGAATCGGCTCCGCCCAGTTCGATCTGTTCGATGCGATCACCCGGATTGACGGCCATGCCAACCATGCGACCGCCGACCCGACCTGCCGAATCGGTGCCGTCCATCAGGTCGGCCGGTTGATCAACTTCAATCACCTCGTAGCTGCCGGGCGAGATGTCCTTGAATCGATACGAGCCATCATTCGACGTTGTGGCCGTCACCGCGGTTTGCGGGACGAGGGTATCAACCGGAATCAATCGGACCCGAACACCGGGGATTCCAGTCTCGCCCGCCTCGCGTCGACCGTCGTTATCAAGATCGCGATAAACGAATCCGCCGAGCGAGGCCGGTTCGGCTTCGGCAAAATCGTGGCTGATCGATTCGGAATCACCGAGCGGCAGTTGGATATCCGTGATCACGTCGGCCGATTCCTCGACACCGGCCGGCGAACCATCGGTCGTTCCCGCAATGGCTCCAACACTGAACAGCCGCTCGGGCTGTTGTTCCACCACGCGGTAAGTTCCCGGCATCAAACCGAGAGACTTCGCGAACCGGTATTTTCCGAGCGAATTGGTTGTGGCTCGATGTCCCGTGTCCTGGTAGCTGCCCGTATCGCTCCGCTTCCAAAGCGCGATCTCGACACCCTCGAGCCCCGCTTCACCAGAATCCACCACCTTGTCCAGATCGTTGTCGATCCAAACGCGACCGGAGATCTCAATCGGCTTGGGTGTTTGCTTTGCCCCCGCGATCGCGCCGGCGGATCGGTTCGGTCGACTGTCAACATCGTCACCCTCATCGGCCGGAAGGTCGAGACCAAAGCGGACAGCCGGGTCGCCAAAATCATTCGCGAAGATCGCGTCGGCGTGCGCGGTTTCGTAGTGCGGGGCCTCGAACGTCGCCTCCAGAATCGAGTCTTGAAACTCCTGGCCGGAGGTGATCACGTCGAGCCGGTCATTGAAGATCGCGAGGTCGACCGAGTTGCGGATGATCTCGTCGACGTCAATGGTGAACTCCAAACGATCACCAGCGCGAAAATTCTCCAGCCGCAGCACTAACTCCTGGCCACCGTCGGCCACTTCCGCGTTGGCACTGACGGAGTGTCCATCGACGGTGCGGATGCGGACGACTTCGAATCCATGTGCCCCGCCCTTACCGCGACCCCCAATCGCCGTGTCATACATCGGATCGCCAACGCTCAATCCGTCGCCGTCTTTGTCGGTGCGGATGCGCAGTTCGCTCAGTTCGGTACCCGGTGCTCCACCGGTAAAAGACAAAATGAAGCGGTCTCCCTGTGAGTCGCTTCCGACGTCCCGGTCTGACTCCAGGTAATCGGTCTCGAGATAGACGACACCGACGTGAATGGTGTCGGCCGAAAGCAACCGACGGGTCTCCAGGCGTTCGGGTCGCCCGGCGCGACGTTTGATCGCCCCGTTCCGGCTCGTTCGGTCCCGGTTCGTTCGATTAGGTCTTCTTGGCTTCCAAATCACAAGTTGGCACCCCCATGTGCCTCCGTGGTCGATTGCCCGGCCGCGAGCTCGCTAGCCAGCGGCAACTCCTCAGCGATCGATCCTTGGATCTCCCTCGGCAATTCGCTGCCTGCCTGATTCGATTTCCGAAATTGCCCAGCGTCGCAGGGTCGTGTCGTAGCTGCCCGAGAACAGCATGCCACCGCCCGCATCGAGCGATGAAACACTTCCACGATGCCCCTCGACTCGTCGCACCAAGGTTCCATCATCCGTGTTGACGATGCGAATGACGTTGTCGGAGCCGGCCACCGCAACGAGCTGACTATTCAGTACCGCAACCGCGAAAAGCTTTCCCGTGCTGACCGGGACTCGATGGACGAGTGTTTCCTCTCGGGTATCGAACACCGAGACATGACCATCGTCTGCCACGCAGACGGCGCGGTTGGTGTGATAATGAAAGGCGATGCCGTGAATCCGACCTTCGTGAATCAAATGACTGCTATGGCTGCCATTGGAAAGATCGAACAGCGTCAGCTCGCCGGACCGTCCTGCGACCGCCAAACGGCGACCGTCGTCCCGGTACGCGACCGCCCGCAAGTCAGTTCCATTGCAGCGAAGCTTGTGCAACGATGACTCGCCCCAACGCATGACGTAGACATCCGCATCGAATCCGACGGCGGCAATCTCGTCGCCGTCGGGAGAGAATGCGACGCAACGTAGTGCTGGCATCCTGGAGATCCGATTGAGCAGGCCGAATCTTGTGTCACGATCCCAGATCATCAATTGACCGTCATTTCCCGCGGAGGCAAGACGGCTGCCCGAGGGGTCGAACGCGATCGTTTGAATCAGGTCGCGGTGCCCGGAAAGTGTCTCAATGGGCGTCAGCGATCCCGCGCTGAGAATTCGGATCAGATGATCGTCGCCCGCGGCGGCGATCAGCTCACCACGTGGATCGACTGCGATCGCCGTGACAACCGGGGGCTTCGCGGCCGACGCGGTCAGCTGGATTGACTTCGAAGCGAGTGGCAACCACTTTTCGTCGGACGCGTTGGCCAGCCGGCGCGGTTGTTGGGCGAGCAATGGGGTGAATGCCATCCCGCTAGCCAAGGCTGACAGCAACCATCGCCGCCGTGAAACTTCACTGGGTCTCGGTGTCCCCGCGAGACGGATGGATTTCGGCAACTTTTTCGTTTCGTTCACTGGGAATGCTTTGTCGTCGCTGAGTTGGTTCTCAAACACAAGCCTCGCCCCACGTGTTGGTCGCGTGTCGGCATCGGTGAAAAGCTGGTGGCTAAACCAGAGTCGCCAAACCAGAGTCGCCAAACCAGAGTCACAGCGCGGTGGCCCGGGGGGATCGCCAAGAGCGAGTCGACATCCTTACGCCCCAGAACACAGCGTCTCGTAGAGAATCGGCATCTTGGATTCCGCCGCATGACCCGAACAATCGGAAAAGGCAAAGCCGGGGCGAATGCGAGCATTCTTGCGGCCGATCGGACGAGGTTCGATTCGTTCCCCGATTCCTCTTCCCTCGATCGACGGGGCGTTGCTAGGATCGCCGAATCTTGTGGCAAGTGGATGCCATCGAAAACGAGTTTCACACAACAAAAGACAGGCGTCACGGATGATGCGACTGACTTGTGCCACCCTCGTGGCGATCTTGATTTCCGCACCAGTTTCTCTGCAACCACATCGAGCCTCCGCGCAGCAATCGGGTCAGGTTCCCGCCTACGCGCAGCGCAACGTCCCGACCGCTGGCCAAGGCGCCGCGAAATCCGCTGCGGCCCAAGGAGCGCCGGCAGAACGCGTGGCAACTCGGAACCCGACCGCGTCAAGCCAACCCGCCGGGCAACCCTTTCCCAAGCTGACCCCCGCAGCGCAAGCCCAACTGCAGCGACTGCTCAGCGACTGGGAAGAACAAAGCAAAGGCACCAATACGCTCGAGTGCACTTTCTCTCGTTGGCACTACGACATGTTCGCCGCTCCCGCCGGAGTCCACGCGACTCGAGCCGACGGGGTCATCAAGTATGCGGCGCCCGACAAAGGACTATTTCGCGTCGATCGACTTGTCTTTTTCTCGGGGGTGAAGGACGGTAAGCCTCAGTTTCAACCGCAAAATGGCCAGTACGGCGAACACTGGGTTTGCAATGGCAAGCAACTGATCGAGTTTGACCGGAGTAGGCAGGAATGTCGAATTCAGGACCTGCCTCCGGAGATGCAGGGCCAGCAGATCTTCAACAGCCCGCTACCATTCGTCTTCAATCTGGACGCGCAACGGATTCAAGAACGATTCTGGGTTCGCCAGGTCGAGGCTCCTAACCCTCAGTTGGTCTTGGTCGAAGCCTGGCCGAAGCGTCAAGAAGACCGTGCGCAATACAAACTTGTTCAAATTGCGCTCGATGCCAAAACATTCCTACCCCAGGCGTTGTTGATGTACGCGCCCAATTTCGACAAGAAGACCGCGCAGAAGTATGACCACTATGAATTCACAGGGGTCAAACGCAATGCGATCCGCGCGGGCTTGCAGAAGTTGTTCCTTGGCAACTTCATTCCGGAAAAGCCGCCATCGAACTGGAAGATCTTGCGAGACAATTTCGTTCCCACCGCCGACTCCAACCCACCACGGGCCGCGGCGGCGGAAGAAGCCAGCTCAAAACGCTGACCCGAGATCCCTCAGCTTGCGGACTTGACGAAACGCCAGCCCGCCGAAACAGTATGTCGGTTGGACTTTCGAAAATTCCCCAAAACGATTCTCACCCGAGACAGGCTGAGCTGCATCCATGCCAACTTACGACTACGAGTGTGAGGCCTGCGGACATTCGCTGGAGGTGTTCCAGGGCATCAACGATCCTGTTCTGAAAAAGTGTCCCGACTGCGGCAAGAACAAGCTGAAACGTTTGTTCGGTACCGGGGCCGCGATCGTGTTCAAGGGAAGCGGCTTCTACCAGACCGACTACCGCAGCGAAGGCTACAAGAAGGCAGCCGAAGCGGAAAGCAAGTCTCAGTCGACCGAAAAGGGCGACAAGAAAGGCGGCGACACCAAGAAACCCGAAGCCAAAAAGTCGGACGGTGCGGCGAGCAAGAAGCCGAGCAAGGGCAGTGAGTGACGATGCCTCACGTTCGTTCGCCACAGCGGCTTGACGCGGACCGCAGCGCGCTGTGGGTGATCGATCTGCAGGAAAAGCTCTGTCCCGTCATCCGGTCTGCCGACAATGTGATTCGGCAAACCCATCGCCTGCTCGAGGCGTCTGGGCGGCTGGGCGTTCCTGCTTCCGCGACGGTTCAATATCCGGCGGGTCTCGGTCCGCTGGTCGGATCGCTTCAGTCCCGGTTTCCGTCTCCCGAGGAGAAGCGGGACTTCTCCGCCGCCGTTTGCCGAGGGTCGCTTGATCGCTGGCTTGGCGAGGGACGCGACCAGATCGTTATCGTTGGGATCGAGACCCATGTCTGCGTGTTACAAACCGTGCTCGACTTGATCGCCGAGGGAGCGCGACCGTTTGTGGTTGCCGAAGGCGTCGCGGCGCGCAACGGGCGCGACCACGAAACAGCGATCGAGCGAATGCGAGCTGCCGGCGCGACGATCGTAACCGTTGAGAGCGTGCTCTTTGAGTGGCTGGCAACGTCCAACCATCCCGAGTTCAAAGCGATCAGCCGATTGATCAAAGGCTAGGTAAGCGTGGGCGATTGTGGAACAGTGCGGAACTCTTCGTGCTCGTGCTCGGGCTCAGCGAAGCGGTGCTCGCAAATGAAATTGATGGTAATAGGCGCGCCAATTTATTAGAGAACGAGCAAGAGCACGACTAGCAATACACAAACGCGCACACTGATTTTGGTAAGCGGGCAGTGTGGCAGTG
>JARFQX010000003.1 GCA_029287555.1 Rubripirellula sp.
CAAGGAGCGCAGCGACGCCGATCCGGCAAAGGTTATTGCTCGGCGTCGCATGGTCGTTCGGTGCCGGATCGGCGCTTCGCTTGATTCGGCCTACTTCGAATTCCCGGACAACCTCCTCCGGCGGCTCCCGAAATGGGAGACGCGAGAGGTTGAATCGACGGAAGCGAAAACGTCTCGATCAGTTGAAAGACGTGTAGGCCGGCATCAAGGAGCGCAGCGACGCCGATCCGGCAAAGGTTATTGCTCGGCGTCGCATGGTCGTTCGGTGCCGGATCGGCGCTTCGCTTGATTCGGCCTACTTCGAGTTCCCGGACACCCTTCACCCTTCAAACTTCTCCCCAGGTCTCGGATCACTTCGTCGGTGCAGGTCCAAGGAAAGAAGTGATTCCCGGGATAGGATCGGAGCACGAACTCGGCTCGCGTGTACTCTCGCCACAACTCCATCTCCTGGTGGCTGACTTCGGTATCGTCCTCTCCGGCGGCTCCCGAAATGGGTGACGCGAGAGGTTGAATCGACGGAAGCGAGAACGTCTCGATTAGCTGAAAGTCGGCTCTCAGAATCGGGAGTAACAAACCCATTAGCTCGGGATGTTGGAGGACCGGTTCGGGCGTGCCGCCAAAGGATCGCAGCCGGTCGGCCAGCTCGGCATCGTCCAACTGGTGGAGCCACGGCTTGGGCCTGGGAAGGTGCGGAGGTCGAGCCCCCATCAGGAACAGCCGCTTCGGTCGGGGCAATCCCATCCGTTCCAAACACAACGCGAGCCTTACGGCAATCGTCGCGCCCATGCTGTGACCGAGCATGGCGTAGGGAACATCAAGATAGGGCCCAATCGCATCAGCCAAGTCTTCAACCAGTCCATCGAGAGACGTTCGCAGGGGTTCCTGGAGCCTCGTTCCGCGACCGGGCAGTTCAATCGGGCAGAGCTGAACACCGGCCGCGAAACGCTTCGCCCAGGTATAGAAGATCGAGGCGGCCCCGCCGGCGTAGGGCAGGCAGAACAGTCGCATCGCGACATCCGACGTTGCCGACGGATTCGCGATCCAAGGCGTTTCAATGGCCATCGGTTCCTCCGCTGATCAGCAATCTGCGACGTTGGATTCGATCGGTGGGTTGCAGAGACCAGACTTGCCGGGCTCCGGTTGAAAAAGCGGTCAAGTTCGAGGCTGTCTCGCCCAGTCGAGGGTCAGGAAAGTGACCATGCAAATCGTCGCCAGGGCGGTGATCGTCAACAAGCCGCCGAGAAACACCGTCCAGCCAAAGTGTTCGGCAATGGAGCCGCCGAAGAAGTTGAACAGCAGCGCGCCGCTGTAACCGAAGACATCGATCAGTGCAACCAAAGCCCCGGAGTGTTTCCCGCCAAAGGCCACGGAAAAGACACTCATCGGCACATAATAGGCAGGTGATATCGTAAAGCCCAACGCAAAAATGGTGGCGATCGCCGCCGGCGTGCGGATCGACAGCGGAGCCAGATCGAGTCGCCATAGCACAAGCACGCAGAGGCAGCTGGTCAACAACAACCCGCCGAGAACGAAAATCAGACCTCGCTTGGTCAGTCGATCGTAAACGAAACTCGTGCAGAGCAAGGCCGCGAACATTCCAGCTGGAAAGCTGCTGCCGGCCATCGAAGCGCGACTGGAATTTAGATCGAGAGATTCAGCCAGATAGATCGGGATGAACGTTAAGAAATCCATCACGATGGTCAGGAAGACGATGCTCAGACAGATGAACCAACACCGAGCGCTGCGGGCAAAGTAAAGGTAGGCCCGCGAGAGCGAGAGAGAATCGACCGGATGCGGCTCCCGTTCCATCGGGCCATCAACCGACCCGTCGTTAGCGATCCCAAGATCCGAAGTGGCAGGTTCCGGTGGCAATTCCAGGTCGACGTCCGAGGGTCGATCCTTGAGCACCAAGAACAATCCCACCACCACAGCCGTCGTCAGCAAGGCGGAGATCAGAAACACGACGCGCCAGGAAACCAGGCTGAGCAGAAAACCCAACAACAGCCCGGCGGTGATCGTTCCCACCCGAGAACTTGTCGAGATCACACTCCACACTTGACCGTATCTCGATTCGGGATACCACGCGCCGACCAACTTCGTCATCGCCGGCCACCCACCCGCCTTGGCAAACTGTCCAAAAAAATTGAAGGCGGCAAACGTAAAGAATGACGATGCGAAGGCAAAGCCGACATTGGCCGCCGCGGTCAATCCGAGCGCGAGTAGAAACATCCGCCGCCCGCCCAGTAAGTCGGCACCGGGACCGGTTACCAATTTGCCGGCGATCGCCCCGGCGGAGTGCCAACTCATCAAGTGGCCGAACGATTCCTTGTTCATCGCCAACTCGGGGTCTTCGATCATTGCGGCGCTGGACGCAATCAGCGTGTTTCGACAGACCATGAAGGCGGCATAGCCAAGATACATCGCGACCAGAATCGTGATCTGCCAGCGAAGCAGCTTCGAAGGTGATCGCGTATCGCCCGACTCATCCAGATTCCGCGCGGGATCGTCGCTCATTCGGTGCTGTCCTGTTGATCGTCCACGATCGGCAGGGGATCGATCCCCAGCATTTCACGAAGTTCATGATCGAGATCCACCATCAGCGCATCTTCACCCCGGACGCGAACCCGCTTGGGCGCCGCTTCGATCGGATTCCCCACCTCGACCGTCACCGACATCGGGCGATGAATCCGACTTTCGTCCGTCAGATCTTCTTCGAACTTCTCAATCGTCTCCAACATTCTTTCGTCGGTTGGCTTGGAACGCACGTAGGCCGGCGCGTAATGGCTGAGCTGTTGGGCCAAGTACATGTCGGCGAGTTGATTCCAACGACGCGTCCGTTCATCGTCATCAATCTCGCCAGAGATCATGTCGCGAAGGATGGCGGTTCGGAGCTTCTTAACTCGGGCCACCGTGCTCTCTTCCGTCTTCCCATTGAGCCACTCTTTTTCAAGAGGCACTAGGATTCGGTCGATCAAGCGGTGCAGTCTGGAGAAGATCTCACCATGCTGGGGCTCCCCGAGATACTCAATCTCTTTGAGCCACAGCAGCGCCTCGCCAACGCGATAGATTCTGGCCACGCGATCTGGTTCCCGCCGGGGTCGCCACGACAATCGCTGCTCGATCGCATCGAGGGTCTCGTGAAGCGCTTGATCGATATTGCCGTCAAAGTGGTAGCGAATCGCGATCGGATGGATCACCACTTTGCCGGGCGGGGATTGTTCAGCCCGTTTCTTGGCTGCCGAACGGGCCACGAACGCCACCCCATCCATGAGCGAGAGCAAACGATCGTTGGTGCGAGAGATCACGCCTTCGGGAAAGATCACCAGCGGACGATCGGCCTCCGCCAGAATGTCGATGCAAGCGTGTAGCGCCTGTCGGTCCAAACCCTCGCGGTAGATGCTGAAGGCGCCG
>JARFQX010000031.1 GCA_029287555.1 Rubripirellula sp.
ATGATTCAGCCCGTGTTGTGCGGATCGGCCCTTCATGGAATTGGCGTCCAGCCGCTGATGACCGCCGTGGGCAATTTCCTGCCTAGCCCGCTCGACCGACCGCCGGTCGAAGGTATCGACCCCAAGCACCCCGACAAGACGCTGGCTCGCAAGCCCGAGCCGGGCGAACCATTTTGCGGTCTGGTCTTCAAAATCCTGCCCGCCAAGACAGGGGACAATTACTGGATTCGCATCTACAGCGGAGAACTCAAACAGAACTCCCGGCTGCTTTGCCCCAATCGTGACAAGAAAGAAAACGTTGCCCAGATCTGGCAGATCCACGCCACGAAAAAGGATCGCAGTGGCCAGATTGAGGCCGTCGGTGCCGGCGACATCTGCTGCGTCATCGGTCCGCGATTCGCCATCACCGGCGACACCGTTTGTGACACCAAGCAACCGATCGAATTGCCGAGCATCCGTTTCGCTGACACGGTGCTATCGATGGCGATTGAGCCCGAGAACACGGGCGACAAAAAGAAGCTCGAAGAAACACTCGACATGCTCCGCCGCCAAGATCCCACCTTCCGTGCCGTGGAAAACACCGAAACGGGACAAACGCTGATCAGCGGCATGGGAGAATTGCATCTGGAGGTGATCCAGCATCGACTCACCCGCGACTTCGGTCTGAACGTGAAGTTCTACAAACCGCGGGTGAATTACCGCGAGACCGTTGGTGGCAGCAGCGACGTGGTGGGCCAGTGCAATCGGCAGATCGGTTCGACGCAGATGTTCGCGCGAGTCAAGGTTCGCGTTTCGCCGCTGGAGGACCCTTCGGCGCCGGTTCAGGTCTTTGATCGGATGCCGCCCGACGCCCTGCCCGGCAATCTTCGCTCGACGGCGGTCGATGAGATTCGGGAACGGGCCGCCGGCGGAGGCATGCTCGCCGGCTTTCCCCTCTCGGGCGTGCGGATCGAGGTCTACGATGCCGAGATGCAGGAAGAAGGCAGTGACGAGGTCGCCTTTCGGATTGCCGCCGGTGATGCCTTTGACCAAGGGATGGAGGCGGCCGGACCCGTGTTGCTTGAACCCGTGATGAGGGTCGAGGTGACCACGCCCGAGGACTACATGGGCGAGATCGTCGGCGATCTCCAACAGCGGCGAGCGATCATTGCCGCGACCGAAACTCGCGGCGCGATGACGGTGATCACGGCCCACGCCCCATTGAAAGAACTATTCGGCTATTCCGGGGCAGTGCGCAGTTTGAGCCAAGGCCGGGCAGCGAGCAGCATGGAGCCGTTGAGCTACCAACCCGCACCCAAAGAGGACGCTGCCGCCTTCCAGTTTTGACCCATTGGCTCCGCGAATGGCTCCGCGAAGCTTGGATTCCCGCACCGAAGGGTTTTTCCATCACGATTGCCCGAACGCCTCCGCGGTCCGCTTTTCGTGCCAATTGGGTGAACCGAGCGGGTAAACTAGGCGAAGAAAAGGAGTTGCTTGATTTTTGCCGCTTTCCTACCATTCCGTGGTTGGTCGAAAACATCGGATGTTAACGCCAAGGCCCGGTCTTGAGCGACTTTCAGGCGACCCGTTTCGAACGATCACAGCTTGCGCGTCTCGGGTGTTGCCCTCTCTGTTGCAGATTCCACTGTGGCAACGGGTAACAACGTGACGCGTCTGTTCGGGAGCCGACCGACTCCCGCGTTTCAATCCACCAGGCTGAACAGAATCCAGGGAATCACATGGATAATTCTTCACGGCAATTTTTCCGCTCCGTCCGGTTCGATTGCTTCAACCAAACGGCCGGAATCCGTTGTCGCGTGTTTGCCCATGGTGTGGCCGCGTCACTGCTCGCCGGCCTCCTGACGATCACCGCCAATGTGCCCCTGGGTGCACAGGCACCGCCGATTGCCGCCCCGCCGCAGGCTTCTCGCACACCGGCCCCCACCACGCCCCAGGCGCTCGGCCCCGCGGTGGCGTCCCCCGTGCAAGTGGCCCAACCCTCGGAGCGGGACAAACGTGTCGCTCGGATGATCGCTGCTTTGATGCCCCGCAACCACATCTCGGCCCAGGGGCTCAACGACACCATCAGCGAGCGAGCGCTCGAACGCTTCATCGATTCGCTCGATCCGATGAAGCTCTACTTCTACCAAAGCGACATTGATGAGTTCAGCAAGAGCGCGACGATGATCGACGACATGGTCCGCAACGGCGATCTTTCGCTGGCCTACGAGATCTTCGGACGATTCATCCAACGCGTTGACGAACGAGTGGCCGTTGCCTTGAAACTGCTTGACGGAGAATTCAAGTTCAATACCGACGAGACGATCGTCATTGATCCGGATTCGGCACAGTTCGCCAAGACCCCGGAAGAGGCCCGCGATCGTTGGCGCAGACAAATCAAGTACGCGATTCTTGACCTCAAAGACGAAGGCAAAGAGGGCAAGGAGGCGCTCGACCAGTTGCGACGCCGATATTCCAGGTACGCGCGCCGTTGGCGGCAAACCGACAGTGATGACCTGCTTGAAATGTATCTCACCTCGGTCACCACCGCGTACGATCCTCACTCGACCTACATGTCGCCCGGGACACTAGACGATTTTCAGATTCAAATGAGCCTGAATCTGGAAGGCATTGGCGCTCAATTGCGAGAGAAGGATGGCAATACGACGGTCACACGCGTCATCCCGGGCGGCGCCGCGTCCAAGCACGGCAAGCTCAAGCCCGATGATCAAATTGTCAGTGTCGGTCAGGGCGAAGACGGTGAAATGGTCGACATCGTCGAGATGCCGCTCACTGACGTCGTTGACCTGATTCGTGGCAAAGCCGGGACCGTCGTTCGACTTGGGGTCAGACCCGGCGGCGTCGGCAATGTCGAAGAGTTCAAGATCGTTCGAGCACGCATTGAATTGGAGGAATCAGCAGCTCGAGGCGAAGTGATCGAGCACGAACTGCCCGGATCCGCGTCGAAGCTGAAAATTGGGTACATCAACTTGCCCAGTTTTTATCTCGATATGGAATCCGCTCGTCAGGACAAGCGTGACTTCCGCAGCAGCACTCGCGATGTTCGACGTATCCTGTTTGACTTCCAGCAAAAGGGAGTCGACGGGGTGGTTCTTGACCTGAGCAAGAATGGCGGCGGTAGCTTGACCGAGGCGATCAACTTGACCGGTTTGTTCATTGACCGTGGACCGGTCGTGCAGGTCAAGAATTCGGACGGAAGCGTGCAACAATACGCAGACGAGGAAAGTGGCACTGCCTGGAACGGTCCGCTGGTGGTCGTAACGACCAAGTTTAGCGCCAGTGCGAGCGAAATTTTCGCCGGTGCGATCCAGGACTACGGACGCGGTATCGTTGTCGGCGACCCGGCAACTCACGGGAAAGGAACGGTCCAGACGCTGATGGATCTTGGTCGCCAGTTGTTCGCGCACAACCGAACCAATTATGGAGCGCTGAAGGTCACGCTGCAGCAGTTCTATCTGCCCGATGGCGAAAGCACGCAACGCGAGGGTGTCGCAGCAGACATTATCCTGCCCAGCATCACATCGAAGATGGATATTGCAGAGGGAGACTTGAAGTATGCCCTCGAACATGACACCGTCAATGCAGCCAAGCATGATATCTACAGCATGGTGCCGGCGGACCTGCTCGGTAATCTTCGCAAACGCTCCGCACAACGCGTAGAACAGGACAGCGAGTTTCAGGATCTGATTCGACGCATAGACACCTACATCGAGCAGAAGGAGCAGAATGCAATCTCACTGGAAGAGAACGCGTTCATGGCCAGGCGGAAAGAGTTGAATGCTCAGAAAGAGGAAGAGGAAGAGCATCTCGAGACTCAACTCAGCGATGAAGTGATCTACGACGACAACTACTACAATCGCGAGGTCCTCAACATCACCCACGACTACATCGAAGGACTGCTCAAGCAGAATCTCGCTAAAGCGGGCTAGTTAGTTCTGCGGAATGGCTGAGCTTCGAGTCTGGGGACAGACTCGGCTACGGTGGGGACAGACTCGGCAACAGTTGCAGCTCCGCCTCTCCTCAGGCTGACGAATCCTTATCCGTTGGCAGCGCATCTCGGGTGACCCACCAGCGGCTTGGGGCGATCAGCTGAGCGGGAAATGCTTGCGGGTTTTCGGGACCACTCCAGACGTTGCGAATC
Organism: Rubripirellula sp.; assembly: GCA_029287555.1. Lineage (GTDB taxonomy): Bacteria > Planctomycetota > Planctomycetia > Pirellulales > Pirellulaceae > Rubripirellula. The sequence continues at coordinate 4,142 of JARFQX010000031.1, forward strand.
GCCTCACGCTTCCCCGAACCGGCAACCAAGAACCAACGCTTTCTTGCCGAATTGATGGCGGGAGCCGTCACCGTGTACCGGAAGGCGTCGAACTTCTCAATCCAGTTCTCGACGAACCAGCGTTGCGATTGCGACAATGCATCGCTGCCGGGGAACAACGATGCGGTGTGGGCGTCGTCCCCCATTCCCAACAAAGCCAAATCCCAGGCCGGAAAATCGTCATCGGAGAAGTGCTCCCGCAACACTTGCTCATAGCGTCGGGCGGTCGCCTCAGGATCATCGACCTGTACCACCACCGCGTGAATGTTCGCTTCGGCGGCCCCCGCACGGCGAAGCATCGCATCACGTACCATCTTCTGGTTGCTCTCGGCATCGTCTGGCGTCACGTTCCGCTCGTCGCCCCAGAACCAGTGAATCTGCGACCAGGGTAGATCCCGCTCAGCCAAGATTTCATAAAGCCGTCTCGGCGTGGAACCTCCCGATAAGCAAATGTTGGCCGCGCCGCGCGAATCGATTGCCGTTCGCAGAAGTTGGCAAAAAGCTTCGGCTGCGGCCTCGTAAAGTGAATTCAAGTCATCGAAGGCCTCGATCGACCCGCCACCGGGAGGTGCAAATGCATCGGTCATTGAAACGACTCCTTCTCGCCGGGAAACTCGCCACGGTCGATTGACTGGCGATAGGCGATGGCGGCTTCCAGAACCGATTGGCGAACATTGGCATACTGTCGAACAAACTTCGGCAGGTAACCGGAATGGAAGCCGATCAAGTCGTGCGTGACCAGCACCTGGCCGTTGACGTGAGGTCCCGCACCGATCCCGATAGTCGGTACCGATACCGACTCGGTAATCGCTTTGCCAACGTCGACTGGAACGCATTCGATCAACACCGCGAACGCGCCGGCTTGTTCGGCCGCGACGGCGTCAGCAACGAGTGACTCCAAATCACGTTCGATGCGATAACCCCCTTGCACGTGGACGTTCTGAGGGCGCAAGCCAACATGAGCCATGACCGGAATGCCGGCGGTGACGATTTGCTCGATTCGCTGTGCCTGGTCCGCCCCGCCTTCAAGCTTCACGGCGTGACAGTTGGTTTCCTTCAGGATTCGCGCACTTGATTCAACGCTGCGGCAAATCTCCAGCTGGCCTTCGGGGAAGGGAAGGTCGACAACCACCATGGCGCGGCGAGCAGCACGGCCTACCATCTCGGCGTGGTAAACCATTTGGTCCAGCGTTGCCGAGAGTGTCGTCTCGTGGCCTTGGACGACCATCGCCAGCGAATCACCAACCAACAGCACATCGATACCGGACTCGTCGAGCACTTCGGCCGTGGGGAAGTCGTAAGCCGTCAACATTGAGATCGCGCGACCTTCGTCACGCATCCGCCTTAGCGTGCGAGTGGTGACGCGTTTTAGCGGCTTGGACGAATCTGCCGGTACAGTTCTACTCATCGATCAGCTCAACCTCAGGCAATTCAAATCGTGGCTGCGGAATCAGTTTGTTTTCGAGTCTGGGGACAGACTCGGCTACAGCTCGGGCCGAGCCGGTCCTCAGGCTGCGGAACTGGTCACGAGTGTACGAAGGATCTCAAGTCCTCAAGAGGGGGAGGGGGTCGGGGGAGCTTCGAATTCGTCAAATCGTGTGCCGCGTGCGGACAAGTTGCCCGAGAATAGGGAGCTACAATAGGTTCCGCTCCGGACTTTTTTCGCCTTGACCCGCTGCGGTCATGCCCAATCGAGGACGTCCCATGAAGATCCACCATTTCAACGCTGGGACCATTGTCCTGGTTGTCGTATTCAGCCTGACCTTCTTGGGGCGAGTCGAATCGCAAGACGCACCGTTTGCAGCGGATCCGAACTTTGCTGCGAACGAGCAGGTGGCGAACCAGAATATGGTGACCGAGTTCAAGGGGACGCTGAAGGGATTCCAACGTGGTCTGGTCCATGTGCTACGCGAAGACGGAACCGAGGTCTGGGTGCAATTGCCCGACAACATTGCCTCGTTCCAGTTCGTGGCGAACGCCAAGTCCGCGTTCCTGCAACGCGGTGCGATGGTTCGGTTTACCGGAACGTTTAACCAGGCCGGCGTCTCACTTTCACCCGTGGCCAAGGTCGAGGTGTTTCAGCCAGTCTCGGGAAGACTCCGTGGACGGACTCGCGAAAGTTACATGCCGGGCGTGTACCCACAAGGCGATCGTGGCAAGCAGCAACCGCTGCCAACGGTCGCCCAGTGCAAGATTGTTGGCGCGATAATGGGGCTCGATGGCAACGGCGGGATGCTTGTGCGGGCAGGCAATCGCCCGGTGCGCGTTCAGTTGGCGGAAGATGTCAAGTTCGAAGTCCGGTACAACAACTTGAGTCTGGCCCAGGAAGGTGATTCCGTGTCGGTCGCCGGCTTCTACCAGCCACCGGATGAAACCCGGGTGAAAGCGGAACGCATCACGGTGACCACCGATCGAGTTTACGGCGAGCCCAGCGAGGCGAAAAGCGAAGAGAAGGGTGAAGGGTGAAGGGTGAAGGGTGAAGGGTGAAGGGTGAAGGGTGAAGGGTGAAGGGTGAAGGGTGAAGGGTGAAGGGCTCCGCGGAGGGGTTAGGTCGCGCCACTCGCTACTCGAGTGTGTCCGGAAACTCCGTAGCCGGAGACGCCCGCATTTCAACGTGTAGGCCGGCATCAAGGAGCGCAGCGACGCCGATCCGGCAATGCCTTTTGATCGGCGGCGAACCGTTGTTCCGTGCCGGATCGGCGCTTCGCTTGATTCGGCCTACTTCTGATTCGGCCTACTTCGAAGTCCCGGACACCCTCCGCTTCTCGCCACTCGCTACTCGCTACTCGCCACTCTCCGATGGCGGACTGGTGGTTCAAAACGCTATTGAAGAAGTGGATTTGAATCGTGTCGGACAAGCCGGGCGTCGCGATCCGCGGGGCTGGCCGATTCGACTGGGATTCAATTCCTGATTCGCGTAGCATAATGTGTGATTCGGCGGTTCTACCTGCCTACCAAGATTTCCTCGCTTTGCAGATCATTATGAAGACTCGCTTGTTGTTAACAGCGGCCATCGCCGCGGCCCTTGTCCTTGCTTCGGTCGATCGTCCACGAGCGGCCGCCGCCTCCGGAGAACTGGGAATCGGTTCTGATGCCCCCGCCCTAGATATTGAGCATTGGATCCAAGACGGCAATGGCTTCTTCAAGCCGGTTACCGAGTTTGAAAAGGGGAAGGTGTACGTGGTCGAATTCTGGGCTACTTGGTGCGGCCCCTGTATTAGCAGCATGCCCCACCTGGCCGAGCTCCAGAACAAGTACCGCGGCGAGAACGTCCAAATCGTGAGCGTCTCGGATGAGACCGTTGATGAGGTCAAGGATCTGTTGGCACAGGAGAACGCAGATGTCGGCAAGACGTTCGCCGAGATTACCTCGGCTTACTGTTTGACCACCGATCCGGATCGATCGGTGTACCGAAATTACATGGAAGCAGCGGATCAGCAGGGAATTCCCACCTCATTCATCGTCGGCAAGACCGGTGTGGTGGAGTGGATTGGACACCCAATGGATTTGGACGAACCACTTGAAGCAGTCGTCAATGATTCCTGGGATCGCGAAGCCTTCAAGAAGGAAATGGAACTGCAGAAGCAGTTTGAGCAGAACATGCAAAAGGTCGCCATGTTGGCGAGCGCGGAAAGATTTGAAGACGCGATCAAATTGGTTGATCAGCAAAGAGAAGCCACCAAAGGTACCCCGCTTGGTGAGCGTTGGAGTGCGATCGGTTACCAGATCAAGCTCTCGGCGGGCATGGTCGACGACGAGGTTCTCAATTACTTCCGCTCACAACTCGCCGCGCTTAAAGGCGAGCCCTACCAGGTGGGCAGGTTTGCCTACATGGTCTACGGACAAATTCAACAGGGTGTCGACGTCGGCCCGCTGGCTTCCGAGGCGGTCGCCGCACTAAAAGCCGAAGTCGCGGATGCTTCGGCCGACAACAAGCCGCTGCTTTTCAACACGCTGGCTTTGCTAAGTCGGGAGATGGGTGATCTCCAAGCCGCGATCGAGGCCCAGCAGGCGGCGATCGACTCGGCATCCAGTGATCGTGACAAGAAACGATTGACCCCGATGTTGGAAGCACTCAAAGAAGAGGCAGCGGAAAAGGAATCCGCAGAGTAACGACGCTTTCGTCCCAGTTCCAGTTCCAGTTTTCTTTCGTGCTCGTGCTCGTGCTCGACTCTCCTGCTCCTGATCGACGTAGGCTCAGTCGAACCGTCAATCGCGATGCGATGGATCATCCGATTACGAGCACCGCTTTGCTGAGCACGAGTACGAGTACGAGCGGGGAAAGAAAGAGAAGCTCTACTGGGGCGGGATATCCATTGCGGCATCGAATCGTTTCCAGCAGACCGTGGTGATGGCGATCGCGGCTGCCGCGATGCACCACGTGGCCACCACGGCACCAACGACGAAGGCTGCCTCAGAGTACTGCGGTGGCATTGTCCCTCGGCACAGCGCCGCCCAGGCAACCAGCAGCGCCAGGGCCAGCACGATCACGGTTCCTTTTCCGAGAAACGTCAGTTTCGCTCGGATCATCATCGTCACGCCCTCTGCCCGTTCGTGGTGCGGATAGGCCAGGAACAGTGCATTTTCCATCGCGAAGGTGAAGACGGCTAGCGCATTAAGAAGTGCCGTCCACAGCAACACTTGTTCCCACGCCGGTTGCGTGACCATCACCGTGATGGCGATCGTGATCCACTGATAGATCCACGTGATCAGGATCGGCAGGAATAGCTGACCCAACACCATCGACAAGGGTCGAACCGGCAAGGAACGCAGCAGGAGCATGCGTCGCAAATCACGGCGGAAATCGATCCTCAGGGCCGGCGGTGCCAACAGCATCGTGCACAAGCCGATTCCGCCCACCACGTAGAACCATTGCTCGCTCACTTGGCCCGTCACCAGTGGCGAAAGGCAAAGCAGCATTGGAATCAGGAAACTGAACAGGATCGTGCCCCGGTAACGATTCACGCTGACCCACTGTCGCTCGATCAAGGCAATCGTGTCGTGAAGCCATTGCGGGATCTGCTCGGCGACGAAACGCTGCCAGCGACTGGATGACGACAATTCAATTGCTTGGAACTCGCTGCGAGCTGTTGCGTAGCTTCCCTCGGCGAGACGCTGTTGTTCGCGGCGCAGCCCAGCGTGAGAGCTCATCGCGTCAACGCGAACCAGCGTCCAGACCGCGAGCGGCAGCATGCTCGCCGCGGCGAGCAACTGGGCTGCCGTCCGCAGACTGTAATGATCCGTCACCGCGAGGGAAGCGGCGGGGATCCAGGGCAGCGATGCCCACTGAATGATCTCGCTTGAAGCGAGTTGGCCAAGGCTGCCGAACCCGTTGAGCAGGTAGAGCCAGGTCGCCGAGCCGCTTGGTGTCATCGACAACACTCGGGCGATCCATTGGGCCCCGATGCACAAGGCAATCAGCGAAACGGCGATCCGAAAATGATGACGACGACGCTCCTCCAAGCCGACCGACCAACGGGCAATGATTAGCCGCGTGATTTCAAGCAGAACCAACGAACTGAACACACCGACCACCAGCAGTTCGGGACGCGCGACGTCCAGGGCGAGCACGACCGCCAGCAGCAAGGTCTTCAATGCCGCCGGCATGACCATCGCACCAACGTGATAAATCGCCAAGCTCGATCGCTCGATCGGAGCGCCGCCCAACCACAGGTTCTCCGCGTCGGTCAATTCGAGATCCGAGGTTTCGCGCGACCAGACGCAGCGAAGGCAGTGATAAAGCGCGTAGAGCACCATCCCGCCCGAAAGCCAAAGACGCAGCCGCAGCGGATCGGCGGGTTGCCGTGCCGAGAGGATGAAGATTCCGTTGAGCAGGTAGAGCGTGAAAAAGCCGATCCCGAGTGTCGTGGCCACAAGACGACGAGGTGATCGAATCCGCTCCACCGTTCGGCGCAAGCGGAAACCGGCGCGAGTCAGGATCAGACCCGCAAGTTGGCGATGGATCTCCGGGCCGTCCCATCCAACCCGTGTTGCCCCTCGGCGGTTCGATTGACTCACGAAGACGCCCCGCTTGAATAGTCGGCAAGGTTCGGGGGATCCGAGATCGTGATTACCGGTGGAATCAACGGAGTGGTATCAGCGTCTGCGATCGAGTTTCCCTGTGGGTCCCCCGTTGCCGCAAAGTATGCTTGCTCGAGTGTCTTCGCCTGGGGATACGCTCGACGCAAGGACTCGGCTGCACCAAAGTAGTGGATCTTTCCCGCTTGCATCACCAGCAAGTGTGTACAGATGTCTTCGATCATCGCCAACAAATGACTGCTGATTACGACCGTGGCACCTTCCGCAGCGCGATGGCGAATCGATGCCAGTAACGTGCGAATACCGGGCGGATCGAGCCCCGTCAACGGTTCGTCCAGCAACAGCACTTCGGGGTCGTACATGTAGGCGCAACAGACCGCGAGCTTTTGTCGCATTCCCCGCGAGAGCGTTGTAGCGCCAGCGCGAAATTTATCGATCAAATCAAACTGGCGTAACAGGCGTTCGGCTTTATCGTGGTAGTCCGCGACCCGATACAAGCGGCCCACGAATTCCAAATGCTGAATCACCGAGAGGTCATCGAACAGCGGCGGATCGTCTGGGACGTACGCCAGACGCTGCTTGATCTCCAATAACTCGCTTTGGACGTCACGCCCCGCGACCCGAAGTGATCCGGCGGTGGCGGGGATCAATCCCGCAACGCAGCGCATCGTCGTCGTCTTGCCCGCACCATTGGGCCCCACTAACCCGCATATCTGACCCGACCCAATCGAAAAGCTGACTCCGTCGACCGCCAGATAGTCTTCATAGAGTTTGCGCAGGCCCTTAATCTCAATCATTGGCGGGGTGCCATCTCGTCGGAAGTGTGCGGGGATCGACCGGATGTTGAAAAAATAGCTCACTTTTCTTTCTAGGCGGTCAAATCGGCCAAGGCGGGGCCTTCTGGTTTGACTCACCCATACAAAACTAACGATGAGGATCGCCAACTCGCATCGGGGCCGTCACAATGCCCCGAACGTGCCCGGCTCCTACGAGCGAGCTTCCTACGAGCGAACTTCCGACGTGTGGGTTTCCGACGAATCGGCTCCCGCGGTGAATTCAGTAGTCATCAGCGTTTCGCCCGCCACTTTCCCTGATCGCAACCGTGCAC
>JARFQX010000041.1 GCA_029287555.1 Rubripirellula sp.
CCAACAACGCGCTATCCGTTTCGCTCGACCGAATCGCCAGCAGTTCCTGGCAGGGAGCTGATCTATTCTTGACGACATCGGAGTCTGGCACGGCTTATCAACCGATGTGGATCTTTACCAGCATCGGCATTGCGATTACCTGTATGCTCTACTTTGGGACTTTGCGTCCCAAAATTGACGAGTCAGAAGCCGATTTGGTGGATGTCGACCACAACCTCGCCGACCCCGCGACATCCCTGCTGACCGCATGACATAGCTTGGTGCCTCGATGGGAAGAAGCACGGTCATTGTGACTTGCACTTCCAAGCGGAACCAAACGGGATCTGCTTCATCGACTTTAAAGAAAAAGATCGTTGGGGCAAGAACAACCGCCGGTCAGCCGACCGGTTCAACGTCGACGCTGACCTTTAAATTGGTATCGCCACCTCCGAGCACAACGCCACGCATCGGACTCACTTCGCTGTAGTCGCGACCGATGCAGATTGGGACGTGATTGACATCGGAGATACAGCAATTGGTAGGATCCAAATCGATCCACCCGAGTGATTCCCCGGCATACAGGCTGACCCAGGCGTGAGACTGGTCGGCGCCGACAAGACGCTCTTTTCCCGGTGGCGGCACGGTCCGAAGGTAGCCGCTGACGTACCTCGCTGGCAGGCCAAGTGATCTCAAACATGCGATCTGAACGTGGGCACAATCCTGGCACACGCCGGCGCGCATCTCCAATGCCTCTTCCGGCGTGGTGTTCACGTCGGTGACTTTCGTGTTGTAGTCAAAATCGGCATGAATGCGTCGGGTTAAGTCGATCGCGGCCTCAAGGATCGGTCGACCCGGAGCAAACGAGGTCTGGGCGAAATCGGCGAACAATGGACCTCGTTGCACCCGGGGTGAATCAAACTGATATTCCTGAATCTCAAACCAGTTGCTGTCGTCGCGCTGGTCAACGCGGTCGCGCACCTCCTGCCATGGAGTCCGATCCCCATCCAGGTCGAGCGAGCCGGGCGCTACGGATACCTCGCTGTGAACGCCCACTTCCAACTCTTGATGAAGTGACTCGATCGCGAAGGAGAGGACACGATTGCCGAAGTAATCGAGATGTTCGACCAGTTGATCGGGTTGTGGCCTGACCGTCGCCCGAGAACGTTGGCATTTCACGGCGACAAACGGCGAATCGAAATCACGCGGAAGCATCCGCAGTTGGTTCTGGCAAATCGCCACCGGCTCGGCATACTTGTACCGAGTAACGTGAGTAATTCGATAGCGGACAGGTGACGCCACGGTGAGAAAGCCTTCCAATCGCTGTCTACGGTTAGCCGGGGCCGTTGGGCTTGTCGGCGACAATCGTGTCCACCCGACCGGTCAATTCCTGGGGGGCGCTGGTGTGAATCAGGTAACGCGCGGTGATCGCATTGGAAAGCTTCGGTAAATCCTCGATCAATTGCTGAAGTAGCATCTCCAGCTCGCTTCGCCCGCGAGGTTCAATTCGTGCCAGGATGTTCGGATCGGACATGCGGATACGATGCAACAAGGTTTCGGCGATCCGCTGATCGGGGCCCAAAGAAAGCGTTCCTTCAGTGGCTGGAAGCCGGTCTAGCAATTCTTTGATCGACTCAATCTGGAACGCGATCGATCGGGGATTGGTGTCATCGTTGACCAGCAGATCGATGGCCGCGACGGCGCGAAGCTGCAGCAGATACCGTGATCGATACGTCATCAGACTGTCGGTCGCCCGCAAGAGTGATTCTAGCAGCGGACGTTCGTCAGCGATCGGGTTGACGAGCGTTGCGGCCAGCAATTCCGATGTCTGGTAGGCCCGCTCGACGCGTCGGCCCAACTGCAGAAATCGCCAACCGTGAGTCCTCGTCATCCCCTCGTTGGCGAGTCCGGAAAGAGCGATCAGGTCGGTAATCAGTCGATTGACCCGTTCGATCGTCGTTCCCATGTCGCGCGCGGCCTCCTCGCCTGATTCGACTAGATTGTCACCGATTCGGTTGATGATTCGATAGGCGTCCAAAGAGATGCGATCGCGAACTTCAGCGGCCTTATCCACCATGTTCACCACGCCCGCCTGCAATCCTTGAGGCTGATCTCGATCAAATACCGATTCCGGCAAGACGGATTCCAACGTAGGCATCGACACGTTGAGGCCCTGGATTGCATAGTCCGGCTCGATCTGGCCCATCGCGGCCAAGGCGGCAAGCAAGCGGGGCAGATCCGGCAGGTCTTCAACATCGTTCTCACCGGTGATGCGAACCATACTCGTCCGCAATACCCGGGCAATGGCTTCGGAACGCTCGGCGTAGCGACCGAGCCAGAAGAGGTTCTCCGCCACACGACTGGGAAGCTCGCTGCCGCCACGGACCAAACGCAGCTCGCTTCCCGGGGCGGGCAAAAGCGTCACTTCGTGATCGACCGGCTGGTCTGAAACGATCCAGCAGTCTTGGCCAAGCCGTCCGCTGCTCGGGCTGTGATCGAGCGACTCGGTGTCGGGACTGACTCGAACCAGCCCGCCCGGCAGAACCTCCACGCCAGTACTCGTTTGGAGCTGAAAAGAACGAAATGCGACGTGCCACGAGTGCAATCGGTCTTCGTGCCAAACCGGTGTCGTGCTCCGCGTCGGACGTTGCTGGGCGACGAATTGATGAGGGCGAGCATTGATCTGACTGATCAGGTCGCTGCGCTGCTGTTGCGACAGCCGACGCGGCTCAATCGGTGGCTTGCCCGATACAACGAAGGCAGGACGGATCAACCAATCATCAAGTTGCTCCAAGACCTGACACCGCGCTTCCGGGGAACCGCACCAATGGGTTGGGATCGAGGGAAGCGACAACTCGTCACCAAAAAAGAAGCGATTGGCTTCTTCCATGTAAGGCAGCAGCGCTGGCATTTGGGCCAGCGAACTTCCGATGCTGTTGGTCACAGCAACCACCCCGTCGCGAATCGATTGCAGCAATCCCGTCACCCCCTGGGAAGAATGGGGATCGAGCTCTAATGGATCGCATAGTGCGTCGGAGACATGACGCCACAAGACTTCGATCGGCAGCAATCCGCCAAGCGTTTTTAGATTCAGCCGGTTTCCGCGCACGGCCAAGTCGCGTCCCTGCACCATCGTGTAGCCCAGATATCGGGCCAAGTAGGCATCCTCCATGTAGCGATAGCTCGCTTTGCCCGGAGTCATGATTGCCACGCGAGGATTGTCCCGCATCCGCGGTGCTAAGGAGTTGAAGTGTTGCTGTAGCGAAACAAAGAAAGACGCGAGTCGAGTCACGTTGCTGCGACGGATAAGTTGGGGCATCACGCGGCTAGTGATGATGCGATTTTCCAGGGCGTAACCCAGTCCGCTGGGGGCCCGCGTGCGATCGCCGGTAACGTACCACTGTCCCTCGTCATTTCTGGCCAGGTCCATCGCCGTCAAACTGAGACGATGGCCCGCGACGGGAAGCTCGTGGTAGCTTCGCGAAAACTCGGGATTCGCGCTGAGCAACTCCGCTGGGAGCACTCGCTGCTTCAATAGCTGCTGGGGACCGAGCAGGTCCGCCAAGATCGCCTCAAGGAGTCGCACGCGTTGCTGCAGGCCGGCCTCCAATCGCGACCAGTCGCTTGAGTCCATCGCCATGGGAACGATCGCCAGCTTCCACGGTCGGGACTGCTGGTCGCTGATCATGCGGAAGTTGGCGTCACTTTCGTGAACCATGTATCGGGCTTCGGCCGCACAGGTGCGGAGTCCTTCGAAGCCAAGGCGATCCAAGACAGGGCCGACAACCTGCCACGCTGGACGCCGATGTCCGCCCGGGTCCAGGTACTCGTCGTACCGTGGCTGCACCGGCCGATACTGGGCAAGCGGGGGCGATGCAGACGAAACGGGGGTCATGTCCACGAGCGATCCCAATCGAGCACGGTCTGCGGCAAGAAACGAACAAGTCACATGATAAGTTGCGACTCGTGAAATACGTAGGCCTTTCTGTGCATCTCGTCATCCCAATCGAGAGACGCCATCGATAAAGGGTCGGGATAAAATCCATCCGGGCGCGCCCCGATCTAGATCAAGTCGTGGCTTGCGAGGTGCCTCTCACCCTAATCTAGGCGCTGTGGCAGCGTCTCAAGTCGAGCGTCAGGGGGTACGGGGTGGGGCGGGTCGGCGGCGGTGACTTCACGGTCTCGACGATCCCACCGGTCATTCCGCGGGCTTCGAATCGGGAAGCCCTTCTCGATTCCGCTTCATTGGCATTGATCGGAAACCGATCGCTCGCCCTTCCGCCTGGATCGGCAACATGGTAAGTGCAACCGCCAATCGACCGCCGCGCCCGAATATCGATCAGCTCAAACCGGAGCGGGCTGTGAACGGCAATCGTGGGATGCAGACACCGTGGCGGTTGCCAGGCGCGAAATCGGACGCCCGCGATGAATTGGCCCTGGATCCCGGTGTGGTGCAGGGGGACATCGATGCCGTTGCACGAGACACGGAATCGCGAGGCATCGAGCCCATCGAGCATCAATTCCACCCTTTCGACCGAAGAATCAACATAGCGGACCGTTCCGCCACCACCCGGTTCCTCGCCCATCACATACCAAGGTTCGATGGCCGAGCGCAGCGTCATGGTGATGTCTTGGTACGAAACTTCACCGAGCTTTGGAAAGCGAAACTCCCAGTGCGGCAGGTACCAACTCGCGTCGATTTGGATTCCCCGCCGATCGAGCGCGCCGAGCACCTTTTCCATGTCGCGCCAGACAAAGTGCGGAAGCATAAATCGATCGTGAAGCGCCCCGTCCCAATGGGCCAACTCGTCTCGGTAGGGCGATTCCCAAAATACGGCGATCAGGGAACGAATCAACAACTGCTGAGCCAGGCTCATTCTGGCATGGGGCGGCATCTCAAAGCCCCTGAGTTCAACCAGACCAAGTCGTCCCGTGCTGCTATCGGGCGAGTAGAGTTTGTCGATGCAAATTTCGGCGCGATGGGTGTTGCCCGTCAAGTCGACCAGCATGTCCCGAAACAGACGGTCGACCCGCCAGGGCGGCGTATAGCGATCGCGCGGCGGCAACTGATTGAGCGCGATCTCCAGCTCATAAACCGCGTCGCGGCGGCTCTCGTCCAACCGCGGGGCCTGGCTGGTCGGGCCAATGAAGCGGCTGCTGAATAGGTACGAGAGCGCCGGATGGTTGTTCCAAAACGCAACCAGGCTACCGAGCAAATCAGGGCGTCGCAGAAAGGGGCTGTCCCCCGGCGTCTCGCCACCGAGCACCATGTGGTTTCCCCCGCCGGTCCCGGTGTGCCTTCCATCCAAATCAAATTTGTCCGTGCCCAGACGGCACTTTCGCGCCTCGTCGTAGAGCGTTTCGGTTAGCTCGACCAAGCCGTCCCAGGAGCTCGTCGGTTGCGTGTTGACCTCGATCACACCTGGATCCGGCGTCACTTTGAACAGTTCGATCCGCGGATCGGGAGGCGGCAAGTAGCCCTCGATCAAGACTTCCATCTGCAAGGCTTCGCAGGTCGCTTCAATCGCGGAGATCAAATCGAGGTAGTCTTCGAGTCGTTGCGTTGGCGGCATGAATAGGTGCAAGCGGCCGTGTCGACATTCCACACAAAGCGCCGTATGGACGACCGTCTCACCGGTTGGTCGCTGGCTATCGTCTTCTTCGTCGAGGACTTGTTCGTTGATCAGCTGAGGTGCCGCGCCGTCGGAGTCCGCATCGCGCCGCCACGAAGGTTCATCGCGCAGCGCATCGCGATCCATTCCTTTGGCCGCCTCGGTCCGCGGACGCGGAGGCAGCGGTTGGCGGGGAATCGTCGGATCGTAAGGTTCCGAGAAGATCGCCTGGGACGAAACACTCGACGATGGAAGCGTATCGAGAGGGAGTCGCAGCCCGATCGGCGAATCGCCCGGCAACAGAAACACTTTCTCGCTGCGTACTGGCCAACGGCCCGCCATCCAGCTCGCGCGCGCTTGCCACCAAGCTCGCCGAAGCGGCAGGACGAATCCCACCGGTGTTCCCAGACCCCGTTGGAAGGCGCGAATCATCATCGCCCGTTCGTTGGGATCATCCAACTTCGGATCCGAAGGATCAACATCGATTGGCAGACGGTTTTCCCGCCACAGGTAGTGGAACGTATCCTCGTAGACGGGAAAGGTCATCCTTGCGTTGACGTCCAGTTGTTCGGCGAGATGTCGCACAAAGTTCGCCGCGTCATCAACCGTCCGGCCGTAATCGCGACCCTCGTCCGCCATCCACTGGGGATTCTGCCAAACCGGCTCGCCGTCGCGGCGCCAGATGCACGACAGTGCCCAACGGGGCAGCGATTCGCCGGGGTACCACTTCCCTTGCCCGTAATGTAAGAGTCCGCCCGGCGCGAAGCGATCGCGTAATCGCAGCAGCAGCAGGTTGCTCATGACCCGCTTCTCCGCACCCACGGCTTCGGTGTTCCACTGCGGATCGTCCATGTTGTCGATTGAGACAAACGTTGGCTCACCACCCATCGTCAATCTGACGTCCTGATCGGCCAAGCGTCGATCGACATCTCGCCCGACCGACATGATTTGGTCCCATTGACGGTCGGTGTAAGGCTTGGTGACGCGCGGGTCTTCGTGATACCGCGACACGTGCATGTCGTGTCGAAAGCTGACCTCGCACGGCTCATGCGCACCGGTGATCGGCGCAGCGTCGTGATAAGACGGCGTGCAGGCGAGCGGGATGTGTCCCTCGCCGGCAAACAAGCCGCTGGTCGGGTCGAGTCCGATCCATCCGGCCCCCGGAACAAAGACCTCCGCCCAGGCATGCAAATCACAGAAGTCTTCTTCCGGGCCCGCGGGGCCATCGAGCGGTTTCTGGTCCGCGGTCAGCTGAATCAGGTATCCCGAGACAAAACGGGCAGCCACTCCGATCTGACGAAACGTTTCGACCATCAACCAGGCGGAGTCGCGACATGAACCGCTTCCCAAAATCAGCGTCTCTTCGGGCGTTTGCACACCGGGTTCCAAGCGAACGAGGTATTCGATTCGCTCGCTGAGCATCTGGTTGACGCTGACAAGAAAGTCGACAATTCGGTCACTTTGCCGTGGCAACTCCCCAATCCATTGCTGCAGCCGCGGTGTGGGTGGACCACAGTGCAGATAGGGCGCCAAGCGAAGCTTCAGATCGTCCGCGTAAGTGAACGGCCAGCGATCGTAGTCGTCCTCAATGAAGAAGTCGAACGGGTTAATCACCGTCATCTCGGCGACCAAGTCGACGGTGACCCGAAAGTGATCCGCGACGTCAGGAAAGACGAGCCTGGCGATCGGGTTGCCGAAAGGATCCTGTTGCCAATTCAAGAATTGCTTGGTTGGCTCGATCGACAAGCTGTAGGCATCGATCGGTGTGCGAGCGTGGTAGGCCGGACGCAATCGAATCAGTTGGGGCGCAAGCTGAATCGGTCGGTCGTAGCGATACTCGGTCTCATGGTGCAAGGCGACACGAATGGTCATCGACGCTTCGGTTTCTCCACTGGCTCAGGTTATCGTGGTTCGGAAACGAGCGAAGGAAAATAATCCTCGTTCATTGCGTCGCCAATATCGTTGAGTGAATTCTGCAGCAGATCGATGAACTGGTGCATGCCACCAGCGAGTACCTCTTCCACCTTGGTATGGGAGAGCCGGTGCCTCAATTCACCCATCTTCGTCTTGGCCAGGTTCTTGGGTTCTTCCGCGCGCGACCGTTCGTTAATTTCGGCCAGCGACCAATCCGCGCCGGCGACGCAGAACAAAACTGACCGGGGGAAAGAGCGATTGAACAGGAAGAAGTTAACGACCTCGTGAATTCCGATTGTATGGCTTTCGCGGCGATACGCCTCGAAACCGCTGATCGCATAGAGTAACGCCGACCACTGCAAGTCGTCGATCGCCGTGCCAACGTCATCGACGCGCGGCAGCAGGTTAAAGTACTTGACGTCCAGGATTCGCGATGTCTTATCGGCCCGCTCAATGAGTCGACCCACGTTGGCGAAATGCCAGCCGATGTCGCGGGGCATGGTGCTGTCGAGAACGCCAGTCCACTGAATTGCGATTCGCCGCACCGCGTCAAAATAGTCGTTCGGCGATTGAAGGGAGGACTGCCGCGATGCATCAAGCACAAAGTGGTAGAACTCGTTCAGTTGCTCAAACGCCTCGGACGAGAGTGACTCACGGACGCCTCGAGCATTCTCTCGCGCCAATCGCAGCGACGAAAGCATCGAATTGGGATAGTCGTGATCAAATGCCAGAAAATGCGTGACGCTTTCGGCGGTGAACTGATCGTGTTGTTCAAGGAACAGTTCTTTGTCGGCGGTGACCTGAACAAGCGGTTCCCAGGGATCCACCAGGCTTTCTGGTTGATCCAGGATCAAGTCATGGGTCACTTCTAGGAAGCGGGCCAAGTTTTCGGCCCGCTCCACTTGGCGGCTCATCCAGTAAATCGACTCGGCGACTCGTGACAACATGGGAACTCAAACGGAGATGAAAAGCGGGAAAAACCAGACGGGTCCAACCACACGCGAAGCGATCAGTGCAACACTCACGCCTTGGCCACATCTTGGCCGGGTTCCGCCGCAACCCAGGTGTCTTTGCTGCCGCCACCTTGTGACGAATTGACCACAAGGGAGCCCTTCCTGAGCGCAACCCGGGTCAGGCCGCCCGGAAGCACCCAGACATCATCGGGCCCGCAAAGAATGTAGGGGCGAAGATCGACGTGACGTCCCTCGAGCGATTCACCGACCACCGTCGGCACACGCGACAGCGAAAGAGTCGGTTGAGCGATGAAGTTGCGAGGATTCTCCTCGATCTGTTTCGCGAACTCTTTTCGCTCCGCGTCCGTCGAGTGGGGTCCGATCAGCATCCCGTATCCCCCCGACTCATTGGCGCTCTTGACCACCAACTCATCCAAGTGGTCCAACACGTAGCGGCGATCGTCCTCGTCGTAGCAAACGTGAGTCGGGACATTCGCCAGGATCTGCTCTTCATCGAGGTAAAAGCGAATCATCTTGGGAACGTAAGCGTAGATCACCTTGTCGTCCGCGATTCCGGTGCCGGGAGCATTGGCGAGGGCAACGTTGCCAGCGCGGTACGCTCGCATCAACCCGGCAACCCCCAGCACCGAATCGGGGCGAAACATCTCGGGGTCCAGGAACACATCATCGATGCGCCGGTAGATGACGTCGACACGCTGCAAACCGTCGGTCGTTCGCATGAAAACCGTATCGTCTTGCACCACCAAGTCGCGTCCTTCGACCAGCTCAACACCCATTTGCTGGGCCAGGAAAGAGTGTTCGTAATAGGCGCTATTGAAGACCCCGGGCGTCAACACCACGACCGTCGGATCGTCGACATGGGGCGGCGCCATTTCTTGAAGCGTTTCATAAAGGCGGGCAGGATAGTCGTTCACCGGACGAACGTGCGAAGCATGGAAGACTTGCGGAAAGTTCTTTTTCATCACCCAGCGATTCTGGAGCACGTAGGAGACACCTGATGGACATCGCAGGTTGTCCTCCAAAACGTAGACGGCGCCCGAATCATCACGAACCAAGTCCGTACCGGTCACATGGCACCAGACGTCGTGGAATGGTTTCAATCCTTGGCACTGAGGCAGATAGGTCGAAGCGGACTCGATCAACTCCCTGGGGATGATCCCTTCCTTGACGATCCGCTGCTCTGAATAGATATCGGCCAAGAATCGGTTGAGCGCGCTGATCCGCTGCTTCAGGCCCGCTTCGATGTGATGCCAAAGTACCGACGAGACGACGCGGGGAATCACGTCAATGGGCATGATCTTCTCAGTCCCGGCGCTGTCTCCGTAAACCGTGAAAGTAATGCCCATCTTGTAGAGCGATTTTTCGATCGCCCGTTGACGACGGGACAGTTCGCCGGGAGGCATTGAATTGATGAGCCGGATCAGCTCTGCCGCATCGGGTCGAGCCAGGCCACCTTCATCAACCAGT
>JARFQX010000114.1 GCA_029287555.1 Rubripirellula sp.
TTCGCTTACCCAAGGAAGATGGCATTACCGCGCTCCCGAAGTTCTTGAAGGTGACGGACAACGCCCCAGTGATTGTCATGACCGCGTTTGGCGATTTGGAAACCGCAGTCGCCGCCGTCAAACAAGGGGCAACTGATTACCTGACGAAGCCGTTCAAGCTTGAAGACGCCTCGCGCGCTTGCCGCAGCGCGCTTCGCAAATCGGCCACGCGCGGGGCACCAAGATCGACTCAACCAATGACGTTGGACAACTCGGTCCTGGTCGGACAATCGCCCGCAATGCAGCAAGTATTCCGTCAAATCGCCCTGGTGTCCGAAAGCGATCTGTCGGTCCTGATCACCGGTGAAACGGGAACCGGCAAGGAGTTAGTGGCCGCCGCGATCCACCGACACAGTCGCAGGGCAAACGGTCCCTACCTTCCAATCGCCCCGGTTGCGTTGAACCCGGATCTGATCGAGAGCGAGCTTTTCGGGCATGTCAAAGGCGCGTTCACCGGCGCCGGCGATGATCGCGCTGGTTTGTTCGAGCGGGCCGAGGGTGGAACCGTGCTGTTGGACGAGATCGGTGACCTGCCGTTGCCTGTTCAAGTCAAGTTGTTGCGAGTCTTGGAACAGGGCCAATACACGCGGGTCGGTGATGTGACCCCGCGCAGCGTCAACGTTCGCATTCTTGCCGCGACCAATTGCGATCTGCATGAAGCCGTTGCCCGAGGAGACTTTCGCGAGGACCTGTTTCATCGTTTGACAGGGATGCAGATCCACTTGCCACCGCTGCGTGAACGCACCGAAGACATCGCGCCGCTCTGCGAGTTCTTCCTTTCCGCTATGGACTATGCCAATTCCGAATCCGTCATCGACGCGGCCCTTGAACAGGAACTACGACACCGCCGGTGGCACGGCAACATTCGTGAGTTGCGCAACGCGATCGAGCACGCCGCCGTCGTCGCCCGCGGACGCCCGCTAGCGATCGAGGATTTCCCACCTCCCAAGCCGCGACGTGTTGAATCAACAACGACGCGGCAAACAAGCTTGCCAGAGGCCGTCCAAGCGTGGGCCACCGCAGCGATCGAGAACGCTGGCGATGATCTCGCGACGCTGCACAGTCAATTCCTAGCCGCGGCCGAGCCAGCCCTTTTTCGAGTTGCCTTGCAACACACCGGTGGAAACCGAGCCAAAGCGGCTGAACTACTGGGTATCCACCGGGGCACCTTACGCGATCGACTAAGATCGTACGGGATCGACGATGGCTAAATATGCGTGCGAGATTGTGGAACAGTGCGGAACTCCTCGTGTTCGTGCTCAGTCGCTTGCGACGGTGCTCGTGCTCGTAATCGAACGACGGACGCGGTTCTTGCGCCCAAATCGATTACGAGCACCGCTTCGCTGAGCACGAGCACGAATTATGCAAACATGTCACAATTTCGCACGTGAATATAGAGCGTCGCGCACCGCCCGTGAATCTTGACCCTCACTTCAATCTGTCTCATGCAACGATCGAGCCGCATCCTCACCGCCATACTTTGGGCCTTTGCGATACTTGGCCTGAACAGCATTTCCGTCGCGGAAGAAAGAAGACCACTCATTCTGGCCCACTACATGCCGTGGTACACAGCCAAACCGTCCAGCGACCGCTGGGGCTGGCACTGGACGATGGACCACTTTGACCCAGAACAACAAGTGGATGGAAAACGCGAAATTGCAGCCAAGTTCTATCCGCTCATCGCGCCTTACGATTCCGGCGACGTTCACGTCTTGGAATATCACCTGCTGACGATGAAGATGGCGGGCATCGATGGCGTGATTGTCGACTGGTACGGGCTAACCGATTACCGCGACTATGCGCTCCTGCATCGCAACACGACACGGCTATTGCAGCAATGCGAACGCTTGAAGATGAAGTTCGTCGTCTGCTACGAAGACCAAACCATTCCCGCCCTGGTGAATGGTCAGCGAATCAAAGAATCCGACCGAGTCGCGCACGTGGTCAGCGAGATTAACTGGTTGCACAAAAATTGGTTCCAATCACCGAGCTATGTCCGATTCGACGAAACGCCCGTCATGTTGTCATTTGGTCACGCGGGCCTTTCCGATGCGGAGTGGACGCGGGCCCTGCGCGAACTCGACTCACCCATCTTGTACTACAGTCAAGGCTACCGACGCGAGGGCGCGGCGGGCGGGTTCAGTTGGCCAGTCCCGCAACAGGGCGTGGCGTACAACGATCGCTTCTTGGCCGACGCAAGAAAATGGCCTGATGCGATTCCAGTCGCCTTCCCACGATTCATGGACGTCTACGGCGACGCGGGCGTGGGAGACGGCTTCCCTATTTTGCCCGACGAGAATGGAGAAACTTTTCGGCAAACGCTTGCCAAAGCCATCAAGCCGAAAACACGAATGATTCAGATCGCGACGTGGAACGACTGGGGTGAAGGAACGCAAATCGAACCAAGCCGCGAGTTCGGCTACCGCGACCTGACCCGGATCCAAGAAACTCGTCGTCGACTCGATCCGAACTTTTCGCGTCGGGCGGATGACCTTCGGTTGTCCCGGCAACTACTGATCCTCCGTCGCTCCACTGAATTCACCGGTGACAGCCTGGACGCGATCCGTGACGCCATCGTGAATGGAGACTTGAAACAGGCGCGAGAGCTGCTGGAACATGATTAGGTTGGTGAAGTCCATGAACTCACCCGAAACTCCATGAACTCACTCGAAACAGCGCAACAGTTGCTCGTCGCTCAAAGCATGGATTCTCTCCACGCCGGATTGCGGCAGTGAATAGCTTCGAACCGTCTTTTCCACGATGCTGCGACCGAGGCCGGGCCAGGCAAGTAATTGGATAAGACATGCGATCGCCGGTATCACGCTTAATGGATCTTCTGCCGGGCGTGTAATCTCGCGAACGCTATCCCGGTACAGCCCCTTCGCACGCACCATGTCGCAAGCTTCTCGGAGTATTTCGCGGCGCGTCGCTCCGCTGATCGACTTGGCGAGCAAGATGAAAAAATCGGAATGACTCCGCACGCCGGTCTTGGCTGCTGTTTCGATGGGTTCCAATTCTTCACCTAGGGAAATGCGCACGAGCAGTTCGCTAAGATTGATGCCACACAGTTTGGCATTGAAAGTCTCACCAATCCTCGGATTGCATTCAATGAACTGAGGCTTACCCGTCGCCGCATCGAAAAAGTACTCCAAGAACATGGCACCATGCCAGCGAAGATGTTGCCCGAGTTGGCGAACGTAGCCCACCACAGACGGATGCGAGACACTGACGCGAAAGCCTTGCCCGCCCCCCACGCCGCGTTCGAGTGATTCGGCGCAGTGGGCAGCAATCATCCGTCCGTGCTGGAATACCGCTTGGACAACGCACATGGTTCCGCCGACCGGCTGTTGAATCAGAATCTCCGTCCCTTTGACCAGCTGACCCCGCTTGCGAAATTCCGCAGCAGCATCGATCAGTTCGCGATGGCTGTTGATCACCGCAACGCCGGTTCCCGCCGTGCTGTGGGCCAATTTGAGATAGCAGGGAAAATCTCCGTGGTCCTCCAGCTCAGCGACATCGTGAACAATCCGCGTTTCGGGGACTGGAATACGCAGTTCTTCGAGCGTTCGAACAAAGTCGGACTTGGACTGCATCAGCCGAATTGCCTCGAAGTCTGGCACGGCCACGCCAACGTGCCGGCCAAGTTCTTCGCGGACGCGTGAGAGCAGGTAGACTTGTT
>JARFQX010000139.1 GCA_029287555.1 Rubripirellula sp.
CAATCGCGAAAACTATGCGATGACCGGCGCGATCCTGGTGCATCCCGATGGGAAGAAATATTTCGTCAAGATGATCGGACCTGCCGACGTGGTGAAGGCCAATCGAAAGACGTTCGAGACCATGATCAAGAGCATCGGCCAGTAGACGCCATCGGCCCTGTTCCCAACGCCGTCGCGGATTTCTTTTATAACCCGACGCGTGAGCGAGGAAGTGTTCTGCGATGATTGCTGTCGCTCGCTCACGCGCCGGGTTACGAAAGACTCAAGAACACGTATTGGAAATCCGCTACGGCGTTGTCCTGTTCCGTGAGGCGATCGTGAGCATGCTCGGTCGCCTTGAAACGCCCGGTCCACCAGCGCAAGACGCGTTATGAATATCCAAAGCTTCTTGGAACATCACGGCATCCTCCGCAATCCGTTTGCGGAGGAAGATGCGCAAACCGACCAGGTATTCAAACAGCACTGTATCAGCAGCGCTTATCATCCGATTTGGGACAAGGTCTACGGCGATCCAAAGGAACCATCGACGTCGATCATTTTCGGGCCCAAGGGTTCGGGAAAGACAGCGATGCGACTTCAGATTGATCAACACCTGTCCCGCTTCAATGCCGAAAACCCGGGCGATCGCGTCTTCGTGATTCGCTACGACGACTTCAATCCGTTTCTCGATCACTTTTGTGAGCGGATGGGCCGTCGAACGATGCGCAAACCTGAGAAGGTCCTGGATGCCTGGCGATTATGGGATCACATGGATGCCATCCTTTGTCTGGGCGTGACCGAACTGGTTGACGGCATCCTGGGAACACGATCGCGACAACCGCACGACGAGATCTCACAGCAGGCCGTCGATGCGCTGGATCGGACCGCCACGCGTGACCTGTTGCTACTTGCCGCTTGCTACGATCAATCAACGGCGTCGAACTTTACCGATCGCTGGAACGACCTGCGCAAGCACCTTCACTACAGCAATCTTCAAGTGAAGTGGAGTCTCGTGCTCTCGATCGTCTCGGCGGTCTTTTCGGTTCTGCTGGTCGCCTGGTTGATGCTTCGAGACTGGGGGGTCGATGAGGCGACCGGTGAAGCGGTGAAGGTCAGCGCGCAAACATTGTGGTTGATCCCCATCCTGACCTTGCTCGGATCGCTGCCGCTGTTGATCAAAACGATCAAATGCCAGCACGCTGCGATGGGAATCCATCGGCAC
Source organism: Rubripirellula sp. (assembly GCA_029287555.1). Classification (GTDB taxonomy): domain Bacteria; phylum Planctomycetota; class Planctomycetia; order Pirellulales; family Pirellulaceae; genus Rubripirellula. Next base: position 1,202 of record JARFQX010000139.1, read on the forward strand.
ATGCGGGTGGGCAAACGCGAGACGTCGTCGCTCCGCAAGATTCTGCAGCAGTTCCCGACGAAGGATTTGGCCAGTCAGCCACTGCCCCGATTTGACCGGACCGATGATCGCTACGAGTTGCTCAACAAGTTCCAATTGATCCTGGAACGACTCGGTTATCGCGGGATCATTGTGCTGATGGACCGGGTCGACGAGCCGCACATGACCGGCGGCAAGCCCGAATTGATGCGGAGATTCGTCTGGCCGATTCTCGACAATAAACTGCTCAAGCATCCCGGGATCGGCTTCAAGATCATGTTGCCCCAGGAGCTGCACCGGGATGTGGAACGAGAGTCGAGGGAGTTCCACGAGCGAGCTCGACTCGACAAGCAGAATGTGATTCCGGCGTTTCAGTGGACCGGTGAGTCCCTCTATGACTTGGCCCGGGCTCGCATGATGGCGTGTGCGGCCGAGGGACGAAATCCCGAACCCAAGGACCTCTTTGCCGACGACGTCAGTTACGAGCGTCTGTTGTCCGCCTTTCAATCGCTCCGTGTCCCCCGGCACCTGTTCCGCCTGCTTTACCGGGTCCTGGTCGACCACTGCAATCGGCACACGGATGCTCAACCGGTCTACAAGATCAAGGCCGAGACGTTCGAGTCAGCCTTGGCGGTCTACACCCGCGAGGCCGAGGCGACGATGAATTGAGGCGACGTTGTGAAAAAGAATGTGGGGTGCCAGCGGGTGGCGGTACCAGCCGGCGAGAGGCGAATCAGCCTTGCCCCGGTCGTTTCTTTTGGTACCCTACCGGGTTCTCCTACCCGATCGCGGCTGCGGCCCGAACAAAGCGAGGCTGCCCTCGTTGTTGGTCCGCCTCTCCCAGGCAGAACACTCCCGCAGTCCTGACAACCTCCGTCAGACTTGGTGAGCACCGCACCGCAACTCGGACGTAGGTGCCGTTTTTTAGTCTGATTTTTAGTCTGAGCGGATAGTCGGCTCGATCTGTGGGGCCACCCGGACGATCTTGGACGACTCAGTATCGCGAACCATTTGAATCCTCAATGTCGAGCGGCTTGGCGCATCGACCCCAACACAGCGGAGAAAGAACTCGGTGGGTACCAAAAAGACCGGTAAAGGGCGACGAAAAGTAGGCAGAAAGAAGCGTCGAATGCGAGCCAAGATTCGCCATCGCAAGAAGTAGTCCTCGGGCGAATTGGCCCGGTCCTCCCAGAGAGCCAGAGAGCGAGAGAGCGAGAGAGCGAGAGAGCGAGAGGGACGGCACCTTTTCTGAGCCAGGCAACACTCGTTCATGATCTCGCACGCTTGATCGGGAGCTTGGGGG
>JARFQX010000161.1 GCA_029287555.1 Rubripirellula sp.
TTCGCTGTGCTCTGCCTGTACTTGGAACATAGAGAACAACCGGACATGTTCGGGTGTCTCCTGGTCGGGGTGTGGTTTACGGTCGTCACAGCATCGACTGTCGGATACGGTGACGCATCCCCAACCAGCGTCTGGGGGAAAATATTCGTCGGTACAATGCTCATTCCCATCATTAGCACCATGGGGATGGCGTTCTCTGCATTTTCGACGGCATGTGATTCTGTTCAGGAGATCGAAGATGATCCCAACGTTGATCCAATTGAGGAATGGAAGAAGGAGCGGGAGAGAATGCGGAAGCGCAAGATCGCGAATCGGAAATATCACATGGAGGAATAGGATCCGCGCGATCTCCACGCTGAGCATTCTTGGAAGTTCCAGCCTCCGAACCAATGCAGCAGATTGAGAACAATATGGAGAGTCTATTGTGAGTGACGCGCCGTCTAATCCGGTAATGCTCATGATCGCCGAGCGTTTTCCTCCGGATCTCGGCGGAGTTGCACGCAGTGCAGCGCGAACGGCGCTGGCTGTCTCGCGGCTAGGCTGGAGTGTCCATGTACTTTCTTGGACAAAGTCGCTTCAGCCAGGAGCATTGGAAACCGTTACGACTTCCGATCCAAGCGACACCAGCGCTGGCGTAACTCTCCACCGATTAGGGCTGTTTGCAAACTCCGATTTGTCGATGCAGCACACAACCAATGTTCTAGAGTGGCTTCATCGCCAATTCGATTTTTCGGCCGTGTGGGGGCACTATGTTTATCCCGCGGGATACATGGCTGTTGTATTTGCCGAGTCCTGTGGCCTGGGATCCACAGTAAGTGCTCGAGGCAATGACATCGATCGTCTGATGTTCCCGCCCGGTGACTTCGCGAGATTGATATGGACGCTCGAGCGAGCTTCGGTCGTCAGTTGTGTTTCAACGGATCTTGCCAGGAAGGTTGATATGTTGTTAGGGCGGCAGTCGCGGGTTGTCGTGGTTCCCAACGTCATCGACACCGAGCTCTTTCGTCCGGGTATGGGAATGCGTGACGACGCGCTCCGACGATTCCTGGGCATCGCGCCAGAGGAATCCGTGCTTGGGTTCTGCGGCGAACTGCGACACAAGAAGGGGCTGCCTTTCCTACTTTCTGCACTACTCGAAGTGAACCGAGTAAGGCCTGCGTGTCTGCTTGTAGTTGGTGAAGTTCGGCCCCGAGAGCAAACGCATCTAGCAAATTTTGCCGCCGAGCATCCCCAAGTCGCTGGCAGGATATTGGTGACCGGCCGACTGGAGCAGCAGAGTGATGTTGCCCGGCATCTCCAGCTTTGCGATGTCATTCTCCAGCCCTCCGTCTGGGACGGCCTGCCAAATGCCATTCTCGAAGGAATGGCTTGCGGCAAGATCGTCATTGCAAGTGATGCAGGTGGAATCCCAGAAGCCATTGTCCATGGTGTGAGTGGATTCTTGATTCAGAAAGCATTGTTGAACAATCTCGGCGAGGCAATCCTAGATGTCTTAAGTATGGATACAGCGCAGCGTGAGGCGATCTCGACGGCTGCCCGTCAACGCGTTGTCGATTGTTTTCACGATCAGGTAGAGGCTGAAAGGCTACGAGACGTGCTGCAGAGACTGTCGGTTCAGGTGACCGATTCACCAAGCAAGTCCTCGTAAGCTCGTACCAGTGTCGCTTGCGCACGTGCCCAGCTAAAATCTCGTTCGACGCGAGCTCTCGCAGCGAGACTGATCCGCCTGGCGAGGCCTTCCTCCGATCTCAGTCTGAGCATCGCATCTTTGATGGCTTTCCCGCATCCGGGGCGAACCATGAGACCCTCGATATTGTTCGAAACCAACTCGCGAACAACGGGAAGATCACTAGCGATAAGCGGAGTACCGCTCGCCATGGCTTCCAGAACTTTGAGGGGGCAACAGCCTTGTACGAGGTTTCGATCGTTGCGAGTCAACGGCGCAACCACGACGTCCGCCTCGCAGTGAAGGGTCGCTAGCGTCTGTTTGGAGACCGGCTCCAACAGTTGAATCGCGTCATAGACACCTAGCTCATGAGCGTAATTGGCCAGATCACGACGCTGGTGCGCGCGGGCGGGCCCCACGATCGTGAGGGTCGCGGGAAAATCGCGTCGAAAGCGTTGCAATGCTTCAATCGCAACCGTTACGCCCTGCCAGGCAGACATCGTGCCAGAGTAGAGCATTCGCATTGCACGTTCGTCCCACGGCTCATCGTCGGTTGGCACGCGAGGGCTTGCATACCTGAAAACCTCCAAGTCCACTCCATTGGGAATAACGCAAATGCGATCGGCCGTGACACCGCGCCGCATCAAGTGCTCAGCGTTCACGCGGCTAACCGTTACGACAAGATCAGCGGCTTCTAAACAGACCTGTTCCTGCCACAGAAGTTTCCGATGCAATTCTTCGTCATCGGCAACCCGTGGATAGCGGTACTTCAATTCAATGGACGGCAGTCCATTTACTTCAAACACCAGCTTGTCACAAAGCTTGGCTTTTTGCCGTGCAATCGAGTAACCCTCAAAGATGGAACGGAAATGCACGACTGGCAAAACCGAGTTTTGTCTGCCGAATCTTTGCCGCCACCAACGCCAAGTCTGTGATCGAAAGCAGAGGACGCGCTCGAACAAGTTGCCACCACGGGCACGAGTCGGATGCTGTCTCTTATACAC
>JARFQX010000028.1 GCA_029287555.1 Rubripirellula sp.
TAAAGCCAGGGCTGACGGCGAGTGCCGTTGCCGCTGCAATGAATTCGAGCAAGCACGACCAGTGTCATCTTGTCCATCAGTACGGTCGGCACTCCCGTTTTACACGCGGAGGTGTGATCACCGACGCGTCCAAGCGGGTCAGCTTCGTGCACGAAGATGGTCCATCCTAAGCGTTTTCTAAGCGTTGTGATTTATCAAGTCGAGCTGCTTTAGGGCGACTTGCAAGCCGTTAACCTCCGCCGAATCAGCGGCGACCGAACTTGCGTAGACATGGCCGCCTGGTTGGCTTAAGGGTTGAATCTGCTCGGACGTGCGCGACATGTTCGCCGCCCAACTGAGATGGTGACCAAACGCTTGAAAATCAGATTGGCGAAACCGATCATTCACCTCTCGCCTGCTATAGTGATATTGCTTTGCGTGCACTATTGCCAAACGACGGCACGAGAATCCGGTCGGCCTCGATGATGAACAACAGTGCCAATCTCGACAAAGACAGGATTCAGTTTCGCGCGGGTTTTGATTTCGTGCGCTATGCGGGCTGCTGGGAAGATGCCGACGTTCTCGTGCAGGCGCTTCATCCCGGACCTGGCAAGCGAGTCCTTTCGATCGCGTCGGCGGGCGACAACTCGCTGGCTCTGCTGGCGACCGGTGCAGAAGTCGTGGCTGCGGACCTGAATATCGCCCAACTTGCCTGTCTGGAGCTTCGCTGCGCCGCGTTTCGGCATCTCCAACACACCGATCTATTGGCGTTTCTCGGCGTCCTTGACTCTGATCACCGATTACAGACCTATCAGTTGCTGGAGCATGAACTATCGGAGTCAGCCAGAGAATTCTGGAGCACACACGGGGCCGATGTTTCCCAAGGGATCATCCATATGGGCAAGTTCGAGAAGTACTTTCAGATTTTTCGCACTCGTGTGTTACCACTGATCCATTCGCGGGCGACAATCGAGCAGTTATTCGAACCAAAAGATCAGACGGGCCGGCTGCAGTTTTGGAACAACAATTGGAACAATCGCCGATGGCGTGTGCTGCTGCGTGTTTTCTTCAGCCGATTCCTGATGGCCCGTATGGGGCGTGATCCCGAGTTCTTCCGCTACGTGGAAGGCTCCATCTCTGACCAGATTCAGGATCGCGCGTGTTACGCAATGACCGAATTACCAACCCACCGGAATCCCTACCTGCAATACATCGCCAGGGGAAACTACCAATCCGCATTGCCCCGCTACTTACGCGCCGAACACCACGATGCCATCCGCACCGGACTCGACCGTCTAACACTGTTTCATGGTCCGATCGAAGAAGCGGCAGCAAAGCATTGGGCAGGTGGCTTCGACGGTTTCAACCTTTCGGACATCTTTGAATATGTCAGCGAGGAGACGGCGAGCGCGTTGTACGGCGCGCTGCTGAAACATGCCAACACGGGTGCCAGGATTGCTTACTGGAATACGTTTGTGCCGCGCTGTTGTCCACGCGAGTTTTCGGATGCCGTCAGCCCGCAGGCGGAACTCGCAGCCCAGCTGTTTGCTCAAGACAAGGCCTTCTTTTACGGTCACTTTCAAATCGATCAAGTGAATTGACCGTGGATTGAATCGCCATCATTGATCGGAATCGATCTGCACACGACCGTTGTGACCATCCATGACGACGCGCTGCCCAGATTTGATTTGCCGGGTGAGTCCCGCGATTCCCACGATGGTTGGGATTCCCATCTCACGAGCCACGATCGCTGAATGCGACAACACGCTGCCGCGTTCGACCAGGATTCCGGAAAAAGCAGGATACAGTGGCACCCAACCGGGATCGGTTCGCTCAGCAACCAGAATGTCACCCTCAAAGCCGCTCTCGCTGACTGGGTCGTTGACAACTTGCACTGTTCCGCGGACGACTCCGGGGCAACACCCGATTCCCGATAATGAGCCATTGCTCGCGCTAGTCGCTTCGCCCGCCGCAACCGAGTTGCCGTGATAGGGCAGATCGCAGGTCTCGAACCGATCGGCGGGCGGCGGGGCAGTCTCGTTGCGATAAGCTTCGTATTCGGTTTTTCTGAAACTTGCCAGCCCGCGCAGGTCCGTTGTCACGGCCGTTCCTTTCACGTAGCTCCAGACTTCGTCAATGGTTAGATAGAAAGTATCTTCGCGATCATCCAGGATGCCCTGATCGGCCAACTGCTGACCGACCGATCGTAACATGCGGCGAAGAATCCCGTAAATCCGCGTGCGTGCGAATCGCATGTTCTCGCGATTTCGAACACCCAAACGAGTGTTGCTCAGAACCCAACGGAACAACCATCGCCGTGGAAGCCAACTGTGTGATTGCGACAGCTTTTCATTGACCTGCCGCTCGGCCGTCCGGCGAAGATCCCGTTCGCGTTGCTCGATCGCTTCCAAGTCGAACAGCGGAGCGTCTTTGGCGATCAGATAGTCGCGGATCAACTGGTACAACCGGTGCGGATGTTCCCGGTACGAATACGACTCCAGCTTCAGTTCGTTGGCACAGCGCAACCCGAACTCGTCCAGGTCGCGCGCCATCAGTTGGTTGAACTCAGTAAAGAGTCGCTAATTCGCACTCAGAACGGGAAGAGACTCCAGGGGTAGTTTCATGACCAGATCTTGCAGCGTCTTGTCTTGTCAGACCAATTCCGACAGTTGCATAAGCTCTTTGGCAGGTGCGGGACTGCTTATTCAGACTTCTCCGC
>JARFQX010000301.1 GCA_029287555.1 Rubripirellula sp.
AACCCACGCCGCTGCATCTCCTCGGTCATTCGCACGATGGCACTCATGGCAAACCTCTGTTACGTCGAAACCAGCTCCTCGAAAAGCGAGGACGTAACAGAGTCTGATTCGAAAACCAAAAAGCGCAAGTCGGTATAATCCAAACAACCGACACCACCCCACCCAAGCATCCACATGCTGCAAGGCCTTAGTTCAACTCCCCGAGGTTGGACCAACCGCTGGCTCCAAAAAAACCTGCAAAATGCGTTCGGTGGCGAACACCGACGAGCCGAAATCTGCTGGTGCCAAGAGGAGAACCGAGCTGACTTGTCCCATGAGCACGCGCCCGGCGAGTCACGCCGTCAGTAGCTCGATGGCCGACCTTCGCAATGTTGGCAGAAGGTGACGGTAGCGGAGGCGCATCTCTGCGGTTTGGTGGCCCATCCATAGGTGGATGATTCGTTGATCGACTCCTTTCGAGGCCAGATTGGAGGCGAAGGAATAGCGTAGGACGTGGAAGCCTTTGACTTTCTCCCACTTGCTCTTGGCGAAGGTTCGGCGGAATTGGTCGCGTGCCTGGTCACAAGTTAATGCCTCGAGTGATTCGTCCTCAGTTGAAGGCATGCGAAAGGCAAATTGCCCGCCAGGATGTTCGTCAAACCAGGGCTGGAGAACTTCGACGACTGGTTCAGCCATGTCGACTCGGCGGAACTCCAGAATCTGGTCCATGGTGAGGTAGAGACTCGCCCAGTGGTCGGCTTGTTCCTGTTCGGATAGACCGCCGCGAGCAATTCTGGTTTCGATCTCGTCCCAGGTCATGAAGGGTAGTTTGTTGAACCTTTACCGCTTCGCGAGCACGAGCACGAACGAAGCAACCATGTCACAATTGTGCACGCTTATATAGCTGTTACTTGGAACACTGATCCTCACTCCCCGATGTCTTCGTTCCAGAGCTCTGGATTGTCGGCGATGAACCGCTTCATCATCTCGATGCAGGTCGGGTCGTTGAGGACTTGCAGGGAGACGCCGCGGCTGCGCAAATAATCCTCCGGCCCACGAAACGTCTGGTTTTCGCCGATGATGATTCTCGGGATCCGGTACAACAGCGCGGCGCCGCTGCACATGTCACAAGGCGAGAGCGTTGAATAGAGGACGCACCGACGATAATCAAGCGCCGTCCTGCGACCGGCATCTTCCAGACAATCCATCTCGGCGTGGCGAATCGCGCTTCCGTTTTGCACGCGTCGGTTGTAACCGCGTCCGATGATCTCTCCATCGAGCACCAGAACGCTGCCGATCGGGATACCTCCCTCGGCCCTTCCTTTCCGAGCCATCGCAATTGCCGCATCAAAGAACGGATCCGTTGCCAAAGTCATTGCCTCCTGAGCTCCACTTCTGCAGGCCTTGGATGATTGACATCGTCGCCGATCCCCGTGGGCAGGTACCGAACTTCACTCGCCCAACGATCGCTAAGACCGGGCGATCGGTGAAGATGCAGGTCAAAGCTGAATGCACCTCAACTTCAAGTTGCTCAGGCGTTAAGCTGATGCAGGTGATACTCGCCCGCCTCAAGCCGTTCATTGGCAAGTTGACACAAATGTCGGTGATGCGTGAAGAGGATTACCTGCGTCTTCTCGGACAGATCGCTAAAGGCTCGCAGCGCCGCGGCAGCTCTCGCGTCGTCCAACTGAATCAAACAATCATCGATGACCACCGGAATCGCTCTGCCGCGGCTGAACTGGTGATCCAGGCTGGCAAGTCTCAAGGCAAGGTAAAGGGCGTCGGCGGGACCGGTGCTCATGGCGGAAACCGGTACGGGATCGTCCGCAGCGTTGACCCCGAATAGCATCGAATGACCGCTGGGGTCGTAGTCCGGCTTCAATTCCTGGTACTCGCCACAAGTTAGCTGCCTGAAGTAGTCATCGGCCAAGGCTAATACCGGGCTCTGATTGGCTCGCCGATAGTGTTCAATCGCTCGCCGAAGTATCAGGGCGCCGATCTTCAGTCGAGCGTAGTTCTCAACGTCGCTGCGGATCGCTCCGACCGACAGTTGCATCGACTGGGCGAGGTCCGAAGCGCGCGCCCCACCATCAATCCTCTGCAATTCGCTTTGCGCCGCGCCAACCTCACGGTGAACTTGCTCCAATTGCTGTTTCAGTTCAGCCTGCCGCGTTGCCTCCCGTTCAATGTCGACGGCCAGAACCGCTTCCTGTTGCTTCGATGCCTCTTCAATGAATGCGTCCAGTCCAAGCTGTCCGGCCAAACGTCTTAACTGAGACTCGGTATCGGACAAGGAGGCCTCCAAGCGGCATCGCTCTTTGGAACGACGTTCCAGTTCTGGCAACTGCTCGGACGATTCGCAGCCTGCCTCAGCACACAACTGGTTCAGTAGCAGCTCGCATGCATTGCGCTGGGAAAGCGTTTCGGACAGCCGCTCTCTGGAAGCCTCGATTTGCTCCTCGAGCGTTTCCCGCCCCTGCACCGCCGTGCGCTCCGTTTGCAATCGTTGGTAGATCGACTGGGCTACCTCCGTTGGCGAGCTTTGCGCCTCCGTTGGCGAGCTTTGCGCCTGGGTTGGCGAGCTTTGCGCCTGGATTGGGTGATCAATTGTGTTGGCAACGCGAAGGACCCGTTCTCGATATGCCTGGTCCTCTTGCTCGATCGAACGCAACTCGGCAGTCGCCATTTCTCGATCTCCTCGGAGTTTATCCAACTCGCTGAGTTGATCGAGCATCCGCAACACGCCTTGAGTGTCGACCACGTCCGAATCGACGAACGACTCCGTCACACGTCGCCAATCGGTATGCCACTGCACGACCGCCTCTTGGGCCGCCTCCAGTCGCGTTTCGGCCCGAGGCAATTCCTCAGCCAATTCGTCGTGACGCCGTCGAAGCGCCTCGTACTGCTGTCGATCTCTCGTCCACTCGCTGCGACGTGCCACCGCCTCGTCATACAGGGACAATAGGTCGTCTTCAGGCGCGTCTTCGAAAAGTTCGCTTTGATACGCTGATCCCGCTCGCACAGGTTTGCCGGAATCGACGGATTCCAATACCGCGCGAAGTCGTCGCGTCGCCCGATTGATTCGGAATTGAATTTGATCGAGCCGCTTTTCCTCGAGCTCCAACTGATTCACCCATTCACATAGCTTGCCGTGGTTGGCTAACCACTGTTGCATTTCCTCGGGTTGACCCGCTTTGATTCGACTAGCCTCCCAGACCTCCATCCA
>JARFQX010000367.1 GCA_029287555.1 Rubripirellula sp.
GGATTGATCACTGACTTGGTACTCTCACTCGATGACCGCTATCTCTACTTTTCAAACTGGCTGCACGGCGACATTCGCCAATACGATGTTTCAGATCCGGCGCATCCCAAACTCGTCGGTCAGGTTTGGCTCGGAGGCGTCATCGGGCATCCGTCGGATTGGTCCGGGGAATTGGCGCCCGGGGGACCGCAGATGCTGCAATTGAGCCTCGACGGAAAACGGCTGTACGTGACCAGTTCCCTCTACAGCGTCTGGGATGATCAGTTCTATCCCGAAATGGCGAAGCAGGGATCCTGGATGCTCAAGATCGACTGCGACACCGACAAAGGCGGCTTGCGGCTGGACCCAAATTTTCATGTCGACTTTGGCAAAGACGCTTGGGGACCGGCCCGGGCCCACGAGATTCGCTTCCCCGGCGGCGACTCAACCTCCGATATCTGGGTGTAACCGCATCTGGGTGTGACCGAATGTGGGTGTAACCGGGCGGGATCGATCCGTCCGCGGCGGTTGGAGCTAAAGCCAAATGGCAGCACGCTTTCCGTCGGCGCCCGCGGCTCGGGCCAGAACGACGACTCCAATGCTAGCTCTTGCAGGGATGCGAAAAATTCGCACTATCGGCTACATTTTTGCTGAGGATAGACAAGGCCATCGACCGTTATGTTCCCGCTTTCGAATCAAACGCTTCAGCAGGAAATGTGGGAACAAAGGATGTTAGTACTATCTCGAAAAGTCGGAGAACAGATCCGAATCGGCACGGAGGTCACCGTCACGGTGGTGGCGATCAAGGGCAACCGCATCACGTTGGGAATTGACGCACCGAAGCAAGTCAAGATTCAGCGGGCGGAGTTGATCGTCGAGCCAGAGGCGGAAGCCAAGGTGTTCTCCAAGGCTCACTTGATCGACGCGGCGGTGTGTGATGGATTGGGTGCGTCGGTTGCCGGTTAAGGTAATGGGCCACCGGTGGTCCGCGACCGCCGCCCGATTCAGGAGTCGGCCGCGAGCAACAATCGCACGAGTTCGACGTCGTTGCTGACATCAAGTTTATCCAGAACGCGTGCACGATGCTTGGAACAGGTTTGAATGCTGATGCCTAGCTGCGTCGCGATCAACTTCATCGGCTTGCCAGCAACGATCAACTCCATGACTTCTCGTTCCCGCGGCGAGAGCTGCTCAATTCTTGCTGCGACGCTGCTGTCCTGGTTGCGGCGATGCTCTGCATCGTGTTCGATCGCGCGGTGAATTTCATCGAGAAACTCTTGATGGTTGACGGGCTTTTCGAGGAATGCAAAGGCTCCGTTCTGAAATGCCTGGACGCACATCGGAACATCGCCGTGCCCGGTAATGATCAAGACGGGTATGCGAATGCCCGATTCCACCAGGTGCTTTTGCAGCGACAACCCGCTCATGCCAGGCATGCGGATGTCGAGGACGAGACAGCCCGGTCGCTCGGGGTCAAATCGACTGAGGAACTCGGCAGCCGACGAAAAGCTCTCAACTCGTAGGTCAACCGACTCCAACAAGAAAGACAAGGCATCACGCAGGCTTTCGTCATCGTCCACCAGGAAGACTGTGGCTTCGACCGTCATCATGCACCTACCTCGGCAGTAGCCGGAAGTGAGAAGTAAAACGTCGCGCCCTGTTGAGGGTTGGAGGTCGCCCAGATCTGCCCGCCATGCGACTCAATGATTGAGCGACTAATCGCCAGCCCCATGCCGAGACCGTCGTCCTTTGTCGAGTAGAACGCTTCGAACAGCTCGTCGCTGGCGTTGGTCGACAAACCATGCCCGAAGTCCTCAACCGTCACGTCGACGTTTTCTCCATCACCGCAACGAGTTCGAATCATCAACTGCCGACGTGACAGATCGGTATCAAGCATCGCGTCGGCCCCATTACGAACCAGATTCAGTAACACTTGTTGCAGTTGGATTGGGTCGCCTTGCACCGGCGGCAAGTCTTTTCCGAGATCGATTCCTAACCGGACGTCGCGGCGCCGCAGATCGGAATAGACAAAGGAGGCAACCTCACGCACCAGGTCGTTGACCTGCACGCTGGTTCGCTCGGGTGTGCGCTTTCGCAGGAATTGCCGCAAGCGACGGATCACTTGGCCGGCGCGATGCGCATCGGTGGCGATGCGCTGCAACACGATGTTCAGCCTATCGAGGTCGGGCTTACCATCGCGCAAGCGAATCGATGCGCCTTCGGCGTAGGCCGCGATCGCTCCCAGCGGTTGATTGATCTCGTGGGCCAATCCCGCAGCCATTTCGCCCATCATGCTGAGTCGACCGGCGTGGGCGAGTTGCATTTCCTGCGTCTGGAGGTCGGCCTCCACGCGTTTGCGGACGGTGATGTCGCGGAGCGCGGCCCGACAAACAATGGATTCGCCGTTCTGGTCGCGCACGACCGACATCTTGACGCTGGTGTCAATCGAGCCGCCGTCGCCACAACGCAAACGCAGTTCAACATCGCTGACATGCCCACTTGCCAGGAATTCGCGAAAAGCGCGGCGAAGTTCGATTCTCGAAGAAGGATCAAACAGCTCGTCCATTTGCTTATCGATCACCCAGTGTTTGTGAAAACCGGTGGAATCGAGAAACGTCCGATTGCATTCAATGACTCGCTGAGTGCGAACGTCCATCGAAATGAACATGTCCGGCGCGTTCTCGTAGAGGTCCAAATAGCGAGCCTCCGAGGCTTCGATCTTTGCGGTTCGACCGCTGAGAATCAGAAGGAAAGTGCCGAGCACGGCCACCAGTCCCAACGTGGCCCCCAGGATCATTCGGCGTTGGCCATTGAAGTGATTCTTATAGAATGCGTCGGTCGGCGAGTAATGGCATTCCCACTGCCGACCCGCGAACGGTGCCCGGTAGACCAGATCGGTTTGCCGCAAGTACGGCGACACTTCGGCGAGGTCCCGCGGCAACGAATCGGGTCGAGGCTCGTGAACTAACTCCTTCGTTCCCTCAGTGACGTCGAAGATGCTCACTCGGTAGGTTCCGGCATCAAGCAACGGCGAAGCGTTGCGAACCAGTGGAGCGATCCCGAAAACGCCGACAATGAAACCCCGCAAGTCGCGGCGCCGCTCGACAATCGTGGCCGGTTGCTCTCCACGCTGATAGACCGGAGACAGCACCAACACGTGACGTTCGCCGCTGCGACTGTCCTGTTCGCTGAGAAACTTCTCACTCAAAAACGGGCGACTGGCAAGCGGTTTCCCCGAATCACAGCACTGCTGCATCAGACTGGACCAGTTAGGGTTCGTGGCGAAATCCTGGCCCATCGAGAGGAAGGAACTCGTCTCCGGATAGAGGTAAGCAACCGAGAATCGAGAAACATGGTCGGTGCGCGGGGCTGGGATCGCCTCCGCCGAAACGCCCCCGTCTTCAGCTCCATCAAGCGGCAGCCGAGCCGGCGGTCCCGAAGCCAAATCATCCCGCGAGGTCGCCTCCCGACTCACCCAAGCCACCGTTTCCGTCGCCGCACACCTTTGCTCCGTCGCATCAACCATGCGCGCGAACTCACCACGGTTGATGAACTGCGAAAAGTCCAGGTAGCGGTGGAGCGATTCGATCACTTCCAAATGTCGATCGACTTGATCGTCGAGCAATTGGTGGGCGCTACCCGCGATGCTTCGGAACTGTTCCTCGGTACGAGATTCGTCCCAGCTGCGGGTCAACGCAAAGCCGAGCACAATCATGGCCATCGCGCCGGCGAGCGGCAGGGCGACCGACTCCCATCGAGGTCGCCATAGCTCCCTCGGTCGCGCGAAGCAGATCAGTGCCAGCGGTGCGAAGATGATCACACCGATGAAATCCCCAACCCACCACGTGCACCAATTGAGCAGCAACACCGAGACGTCGTACATCTCGCTGGCGATCGCCAAAGTGGCAACCCCCCAGGTCGATCCGAGAAGACAGGCCACCGGTCCGCCGAGCGCCAAGAAAATCAGAATCTGACGGTCGTGAATCAAAGGATTGGGAAATCCGATCGCTCGTTTGATCAACCATGCGCCAAGCCAAGCCTGGGCGCTCGCCCCTAGACCCATCGAGATCGGACTGACAATGCCAGCCCAGACCGTCCATGGCAAGGCTGGCCGGGTCCACTGGATCCACCCGTTGACCAGCAGGGCGCCGAGAAAGACGCCGGGCAAGACTCGATGCCCGAACAGCAAGACGACGGCCAGCGCAATCCCAGACGGGGGCCACATCGCCGTGGCGTAACTCGGTGGCACGGTCAAGAGTTGGCCCGCGCGGCCCAAAAGAAAGTACCCCACGGCGACCAGCAGACAGCACACCAGTGGGCGTTGGTCCGACATCCTGGCAAAGTCCGTCCATGAACGGCCCGCTGGTCTCGATCGTCTCAATCCCGTCACATCCCTGCCCTCCTCAGGGCCATCAATATATCCGATTGGTCCGCGAGAACCGATGGGGATTCGTCGTCCGGCCGCTTCCCTGGTCTGCTCAAAAGCGCTCCGTTACCGGTCTGCTCAAACGGGCTCCGTTACTGGTCTGCTCAAAAGGGCTCCGTTACCGGTCTGCTCAAACGGGCATCCGAGCTCAGCGGCCATCTGGCGTCGGCCGCCCAAGCGGCTAACCCCGGTCCGCTCCTTCGACACGAACGTCTGCCTTGAGCTTGATCTGATAAGTATGGATGCGGTCGCGAAGCTTGCCGCGCGTGATCCCGAGCAATTCGGCAGCCTGGCTTTGATTTCCATCGGTCGCGCGCAGCACTTCCGCAATGACATATCGTTCCATGTAATCCGTTGCTTGGGCATAGATGTCCTTCGACTTTTCGGCGAGTAGCCGGGCAACCAAATCCGGCAACTCCCGACCCGCGCGGTCCGACCGATGATCGCCTTGGCGATCGCTCCGAGAATCAACCACTTCGGCAGCAACTGGCGGCTCCTCCGGGGCTGGAAGCTCGGATGTCGTTGGCGGCGGCTCGGACGGGCTCGAAGGCTCGCCCGCACCCGGCTTGACTTCGTCGGTCAAGCTCGCGGCCGTAATCACCGGCATCACCGAATCGAGCACGGCGCGACGAATCACCGCGCGCAGCTGCCGAACATTCCCAGGCCAATCATAGCGAGTTAGCAGTTGGACCGCCCCGGGCGCGAGCCCCTCGATATCGGGTTTCTGAAACTCCTGTTTTGCTTGAATCAAGAATGACTGGATCAACTCGGGCACATCTTCGAGTCGCTCGCGCAGCGGCGGCAACTCGATTGTCACGCCATTGAGACGATAAAGCAGGTCCTCGCGGTACTCACCCGCCTCCACCATTTCTTCGAGCGGACGATTTGTAGCCGCGATGACGCGAACATCCGTCGTCAATTCCTGGTTGCCGCCAACCCTCTCAAATCGCTGTTCCTGCAGCACGCGGAGCACCTTGGCCTGAACGGCCGGAGCCATGTCCCCGATCTCATCGAGGAAAAGCGTTCCACCGTTGCACTGTTCAAACTTCCCGATTCTCTGCGAATCGGCACCGGTAAATGCTCCCTTCTCATGCCCGAACAACTCGCTCTCAAGCAGGTTGGCTGGCAGTGCCGCACAGTTGACCGCCAGGAACGCTTCGTTGGCCCGATGGCTGTGTTGAAAAATCGCCCTTGCCGCTAACTCCTTGCCCGTTCCACTTTCGCCACGAATCAGGATTGGAACGTCTTGCTGACTGACCTTCCCAATTGCTTTGAAGACGTCCAACATGGCGGGCGAACGACCAATGAACCGCTCACCCGAGCCGCCCCAGTCCTCTTCGTTCGCCGAGATAGCGACCGGGACGCTACTGATTTGCCGCTGCTTGATCGCGGTTTCGACGAGATTCCTAAGCGGTTCGACCGAAAGCGGCTTGGCAATGTAGTCGAACGCCCCCAACTGCATCGCCTCGATCACCGTCCCGCTGGCAGCCTCGATCGTCATGAAGATCACTGGGATGCGGCGATCGATGTCGCGTATCTCACAATAAACGGCCAGTCCGTTGCGGTCCGGTAATCGAATATCCAACAGAACGACGTCGATATCGCCGCGGTGCAACTGCTCCAGCCCTTCGCGGGCGGTGGACTCCGTGACCACATCGGCGATCGGACTGATCGCCTCCTTGGCAAGTGCGAGGATTGCGCGATCGTCATCAATGACTAGGACTCTTGGCATGGGGACTCTTGGTATGAACCGTGAAAGTTGAAGTCTGCTGAGGAATGAATCTTTGAAAGTAAAGTGCCCGATACCGCGGAAATCCCGGCAAAATCAGGGTACGCGAAACTTCCCATTTCGTCGATCGCATCAGCCAGCTCGGCGAGGACCGGACGTCGATCTCGCCGGGGATTTCGCGGGGCCGGCTCCCGCGCGCACGGGTCAAACGAATCTTGCGAGGGCCGGCGAGGAGAGCAGATTACCTGGCCCCGAAATTCATCATCTTCCCCATTTATCGGATCGAGTCCTCCCCAGGTCGCGGATCAAGCGGGGAAACTCGCCGACGGGTTGGCGGGCAAGCTCTTTGGTTTCGCCGATCTCTCTGGCATGGGCTTTGCTTCTCGGAGAGATCGTGCGGAGTAAGCCATGATTCGCGTCCCCCTGAATTCGAACCCAGCGGTCCCTGAATTCTCGTCGACCATTCTGGTCGTTGACGATTCAGCCTACATCCGACGCTTCTTCGCCCGCATTTTGGGCGATGCTGGGTACCAGATCCTGTTTGCCGCCGATGGCGTCGTCGCGATCGACGTGCTCGCTGAATGCCAGGTCGACGCGATCGTGACGGACCTGGAAATGCCGCGGCTCTCAGGTCACGAATTGGTCAAACAAATCCGTGCCGGGCGGCTCGCGATTCCACACGACGTTCCGATCGTGGTCTGCAGCTCCCAGGCGGACCGAGAGACTCAATCCCAACTGCTCCGCTCGGGAGCCGATGTGTTTTTGCCCAAGCCAGTCAATCGCCAAGAGCTGTTAAGCGTTGTCAACCAACTGCTGCAAAACAACCTGCCGCCGATCTCAGAAAGTGGCACACGTCTCTCGAAAGAAGTCGGAAACGGATAAGAAGCATGGAGTTTCGCTATGGTCGCCCCGCCGATCGTCGTGAGCAGAACGGGGGGAGCAACCAGCGATCGGAGGCTGATATCTGTGACGGCTTAGTCGTCCGTCGATGATGCGTGCCTCCACTAGCCGGTGAAGGAAGATTGGAATTCCTTGACCTGCTCTTCCGCCTTTTCTCGGGCGATGGCGTACTTCTCTTGAATTTTCCCGATTAGCTGCTCGCGCTTGCCGTCGATCTGATCCAATTCGTCATCGGTCAATTCTCCCCACTTTTCTTTGGCTTGGCCTTTGACCTGTTTCCATTTGCCTTCGATGGTTTCCCAGTTCATCTTGTCACCTTCATTGATTGAGTCGAGAACGAGCCGGACCAATCCGGCCCGACTACCTGTCTGGTTTCGGTGCAGTTTGCATGCCATTGCGTAAATCGCCCGCCCCGATCGCCGTCAAGCTTTCGCCGGAACCTTTCCTATCGACTGGAGCGAGTCGGGGAGCAAAAGCTCGATTCAAATTAGCCTTGTCTCGTTAGAACCTATCCTGATTCCTCTAACATAAACTCAATGAGACCGCTCATCGGTTGCCGACGCATTTCACATTCCTCGACTCGCTTTCGGAGGCGGACCTTATGTCGACCCCGCGATCTTTGCATCGATCCCTGATTCTGTTCGCAGTCTTGCTGGCGTCCACGGATGCCGGATGGCTTGCCGATCAAGCTTGGTGTGCCGAACGGCCCAACGTGCTGGTGATCCTAGCGGATGATCTGGGCTACGCCGACGTCGGTATCCATGGTTGCCAGGACATTCCGACGCCTTCGATCGATGCTTTGGCGGCTCGAGGTGTTCGTTTCACCAGTGGCTACGCCTCGCACCCCTTTTGCAGTCCAATGAGAGCTGGCTTCATCTCGGGCCGCTACCAACATCGCTTCGGCTATGTCACCAACGTGGCTTACGATCCGCACAACACACTGCTCGGTCTTCCGGTTGATGTACCGACGATTGCCCAGCGTCTCCAGGATGTGGGATACGCGACGGGCATGGCCGGCAAGTGGCATCTCGGCAGCTCGCACCTGCATCACCCGAACGCTCGCGGCTTTGACGACTTCTACGGGTTCCTCGGCGGCGGACACGATTACTTTACCGTCGACATGCGGCGAGCCATGCATGAGAATTACCGACAACCACTGCAGCGCAATGGCACGCCACTCGGGCTCGAACGATATTTAACCGATACGATCAGTGACCACGCGGTCGAATTCATCAAGACGCACCGAGATCAGCCGTTCTTCTACTACCTGGCCTACAACGCCCCCCACACGCCGCTGCAGGCGCCCGAGGCTGTCCTGCAAGAATTTGCCGCGATCAAGAATGAAAAGCGTCGCAAGTATGCGGCGATGGTTCACCAGATGGACGTCGGAATCGGGCGAGTTCTCGATGCGCTCGAAGCGACCGGAGTTCTCAATCAGACGCTGGTGTTCTTCCTCAGCGATAACGGGGGTCCGAGTTCTGCCAACGGGTCGAGCAACAAGCCTCTGCGAGGGAACAAGGGAGATGTTTATGAAGGTGGCATTCGAGTGCCCTTCGTGGCTTCTTGGCCGGACCGATTGCCCCGTGGCTCGACATACGATCAACCTGTCATCTCATTTGACATTTCCTGCACGGCCTTGGCCGTCGCCGAGGCCGAGCGAGCGGACCAAGACGAGGGCGTCAACCTGATCCCATTCCTGACCGGAGCCGATCGCGGCACGCCGCACTCGTCGCTCTTCTTTCGCAAGGAAGGCGGCGTGGCGTGGGCGGTTCGTTCAGGAAAATGGAAGCTGGTCGCCAAAGCCGGAGGGGGCGACCGCGAACTCTACGACCTGGACGCCGACATCAGCGAATCACAGAACGTCCTGGACGCGCATCGCGATGTTGCCGAGCGATTGGCCGCGGCCCACCATGACTGGAACGCTGGCAATCAGCCGGCTCGCTTCCCCGGTTACCGCAGCTACCACCAACTCTTGGGCGAGTTCTACGAGAAGCTCGCGTCGGAGCCCACCGCCGCGGCTGAGCAGCCGTAGATCGCCGATTTGGCCCG
>JARFQX010000387.1 GCA_029287555.1 Rubripirellula sp.
CAGAAACAGTGGGAAGCCGTTGTGCACGAGGGCGGATTCGCAAACAAGAGCCCCCGTCAAGCCAATGAGAAGGCCTCGCTCGCCTCTAGCACCGTCGCGACCGATGGTGAGCGTTTATTCATCAACTTCCTCAATGACAGCCAAGTTTGGACGTCGGCCCTTCGTCTCGATGGCGAGATCCTTTGGCAACGGAGCCTGTGCGAGTACATCGTCCATCAAGGTTACGGATCATCGCCGGCCGTCTACGGGCACTTGGTGATTGTCTCGGCCGACAACAAGGCCGGTGGTATTGTCGCGGGGCTGAACCGAGAAACGGGGGAATTCGAATGGCGCCGCGAGCGACCAGAGAAACCGAACTACGCCTCCCCGGTCATCCTGCCGGTGGGCGGTCGCGACCAATTGATCTTCACCGGCTGCGATCTCGTGACAAGTCTAGATCCACTGACCGGAGAAGCACTGTGGGAGATCGACGGATCGACCACCGAGTGCGTGACAACGGCGGTGACCGATGGGACTCATATTTTCAGCAGCGGGGGCTATCCGCGTAACCACATCGCCGCCGTTGTCGGCGACGGATCGGGAAGAGTCGCCTGGGAGAACAACACACGAGCGTACGTGCCGTCGATGTTGCACATTGACGGCCACCTGTTCGCAACACTCGACGCCGGAATCGCCACCTGTTTCCGCTGCGATGATGGGGATCAAGTGTGGAAGGCTCGGTTGGGAGGAACTTTCAGTAGTTCGCCAGTGCTGGTGGGTAATCTGATCTATGCCACCAACGAAGAAGGGATCACGCATATCTTCAAGGCGGACCCGAAGAAATTCGAGAAGGTCGGCGAAAACAAGTTAGGCGAAAGTGTCTTCGCCACACCGGCGATTTGTGGAGGTGAGATCTTCACTCGAGTCGCCCACCAGGAGGACGGGAAGCGACAAGAGTATCTTTATTGCATCTCGGAATCGAAATAGTGAATGGAACGCAGCGATGAGCACTCGCCTGGATGAATCGATTTCGGGCTCGAGCGCGGGCCTCGCGGTACGGAGTCTAAGTGCGAGTACGAGCAGGAGTACGAGTACGAGTACGAGTACGAGCAGGAGCAGGAGCAGGAGTAGGAGTAGGAGTAGGAGTAGGATTGGAATGCTTGAATGACACGACTGTGCGCTACCGTTGCGTCCGCTTCGCGAACGCGGAAAAACATTGGTACTTGCCGACGTTTACTTTCTTTCGCGTTGCTCGAACCAGCTTCGCATGCGATCGACGGCTCGTTGAATGTTCTCAATCGAGTTGGCATAGCAGAGACGGAGGAACCCTTCGCCATGTTGGCCGAAGGCGGTCCCGGGAAGTAATGCGACACCTGCTTCCTCGAGCAGTGATTCCGCGATCGCGCTGCTGGGCAAGCCAAAGGGCGAAACATCGGGAAAGACGTAGAACGCGCCGGCGGGCTTTTGGCACCGAATCCCTTTGATGGAATTCAGCCCATCGACCAGCACGTCACGGCGGTGCTGATAGGCGGCCATCATTTCCTCAACGGGTGATTGATCACCAAGCAGCGCCTCGGTCCCCGCGAACTGCGTGAAGTGGGCCGTGCATCCCACGGCGTGGACGAGCAGCAGCGAGACTTTTTCCGCGAGGGCCGCCGGCATCACGCCATAGCCGAGTCGCCATCCCGTCATGGCGTACGTCTTTGAAAAACCGTCCACCAGAATGGTCCGCTCAGGCATCCCGTCGAGCGCGAGGATACTCGGAGGCGATTGGCCGTCGTAGCACATGCGACTGTAAATCTCATCCGACATGACCCAGCAATCGTGTTGCTTTGCGATTTGCGCGACCTGTTCCAAATCATGGATCGGAATCACGCCGCCGGTCGGATTGCCGGGCGAGTTAATGACGATCATGCGCGTCCGATCGGTGACTCTTGAACGCAGCGCGTTCAGATCAAGCGAGAATCCGCTCTCGGGCGACAGGGGGATCGGCACGGGAACACCGCCGGCAACTCGAATCATGGCTTCATAAGTTGGAAAACCAGGATCCGGATAAAGCACCTCGTCTCCCGGACCGACCACCGCCAAAGTCGGAAAGAAAAGATGCGGCTTTGCGCCGGGCCCAACCACGACGTGATCAGGATCGACCTGGATGCCTCGGCGGCGCCCAACGTCCTCGGCAATTGCCTCGCGAAGCGGCACGATACCGGGAGTTGGACTGTAACGAGTGCGACCGCTGCGAATTGCATCGATACCGGCGTCGCAAATACTTCGGCTGGTCCCAAAATCGGGCTCACCGATCTCTAGATGGATGACATCGCGGCCCTTTCTTTCGAGTGCTTGGGCTCGAGCCAAAACACGGTAGGCGCCCTCCGGTTCCAAGCCGTCGACGGTCGAAGCGAGCGAAGGTGCCATTACGCGGTCTCCTGGGAAGTTCACCTTGGAAGAAGTTCACCTTGGAAGCTGGCGGCGAGGCCGAAGACTATCGTAGTGCAAGTCGCCCCGACGTCCCCATGCCCCGGCGAGTTTGACCAAGCCCGAGTTTGACCAAGCGTAATTTTGACTAGGAGAGAGTTTGACGAGGAGACCGTCGACGGAGTGAAAGCAGCTTTGTCCGATGGGCTTATGGCAAGAGCGGATGTCGCGTGAAGGGGGCGACCGAATCGCGCGGATTGTGCGACGACGGAAGAAGGCTGAAAAAACGCCCGGGCAATGGTTGACACCTGTTCACCATCCGGTAGACTCTTCCCGTCGCTTCTTGATCGAGTCGAGACGACCAATCGGAAGCATCCGATCCTTCACCACTCGCATCATTTTGGGGGCAGAATGATGGCAAATTCATTGGGACGCTCTTTCGTCCAGCTGGGATTGATCAGCATCTTGGGCCTGGTGGTCGCCGCGGAGGCCTATTCGGCCGAGTCCAGTAAGAGCCGCAGCAAGACAAGTCGGCAATCCAAGACGGCGGCAGCCGACAAGATCACGTTTCGATTACCGCGATATTTCTCATCGATCGTCAATGACGACCAGCGGGTCGAGATCCAGAAAATCCAAACGGTCTTTCACAAGAAGATCACGGCGCTCGAACAGGAACTCGCTGAATTGGAGTCCGCCAGAATGAAAGAGCTCGAAGCGGTGCTCACCAGCACGCAACGCAAGACGTTGCAAACCATGCGTTCGGATTCGGGCAAGAAGGTCAGCCGCAGCAAGCGAGCGTCTTCTTCGTCGGCGTCGTCGAAGACGTCTAGACCATCAACGAAGCCTTCCAAGTCGAAATCCAAGTCTTCGAAATCCAAGTCTTCGGCATCGAAGTCCAAGTCGTCAGCATCCAAGTCCAAGTCGTCAGCATCGAACAAATCGACGCGATCGTCGAAGGGCTCAGGCCGGTAGAACCGGGGCTGTTTGAACAACGCTTCCGGCCTGGCTTAGTTCCCGAAGGGGTTGCCTCCAAAGGGATCATCGCCTGCGTCGCCTCCACCGAATGGATCCATCGGCGCTCCATCGCCGCCACCAAAGGGATCCGCCCCACCACCAAAGGGATCGGTCGTACTCTCGCCAAACGGATCCATCGCCCCGCCAAATGGAGTCTCTTCGGGTTGACGCTCTGGCTCGCCTTCTTCATCCTCCGTCAACGGATTTGCGTCTGGCTGGCGAATCAGATTGGGAAGCTCCGCACCTTCGCGCCGCAGACACTGCACGTCTCCAGACTCGCTGACCAAGTAAATCCGATCGGTTAACGTGTTGGTAATGAAATCGGCTGGCCGCACGTTCGGGTAACTAGCCACCCGACCTCCCGTCTTCGCATCGATCACGGTCAATCCACCACTAAGCGTGGTTGCGTAGAGCTGACCTCCGAGCACGCCAATCAATTCGCCAACACTGGGAACCGGCCGCGGCCACATCAAGTGACCATCCTCCAAGCTCAGAGCAAAGAGATTCCCGTAGGTCGAACGCAGCATGACTTCATCTTCAAATACCAGTGGGCCGTTATAGAAAGGCTCTCCCAAAGGCGTACTCCACATGACACGGCCAGAGCGAGTTGCCCGCATACCGTAGACCTGTCCCGATTCGGAGCCAAAATAGAAGCGATCGCCCGTCGCCGCAGCGAGTCGGCCGCTGACGATCCCATCGGTCTTCAGTCGAAACAGCATCGAAGGAGTGCCCAGCATTTCCATCACGTAGACAAATCCACGGTCGGTACTCCACGCGGTTCGCGAAGAGTCCGGTGACTTGGTCGGCAACGTCAACGCCGCGCCTTCGACCCGTGCCAACGAGGGATCGATGGTTGTATCGACGAGCGGGTAAGACTGCACACCGCCGCCGACCATCGGGATGGTCACATAGTCGCCCGCATTGGTTGCACCGTAGGCGGGCGTCCCAGGCATTTGAAAGCTGTCTCTTATACACATCTCCGAGCCCACGAGACCCGCTC
>JARFQX010000494.1 GCA_029287555.1 Rubripirellula sp.
CGACCCTCCAGGCAATGATCCCGACGCAGAGCTGCTGATGGGACTTGAACCCATGACCTCTTCCTTACCAAGGAAGTGCTCTACCACTGAGCTACAGCAGCGACGCGATCAAAAAGCGGGTGAAGGGAATCGAACCCTCACAACCAGCTTGGAAGGCTGGGGCTCTACCATTGAGCTACACCCGCGGCGGAAGCCAGAAGAGTGAAATGTGTCAAAGCAACCTAACTTAAAACTTCACCCTTCAAACTTCGAAGTGGGGGCTGCAGGATTCGAACCTGCGTAGGCGTAGCCAACGGATTTACAGTCCGCCCCCTTTAACCACTCGGGCAAACCCCCAAAAACCGTCTTTCGTTCGTCCACTCCAGGACGATTCACTCCTCGATATGCTGTCTCGTCTATTCTGACATTCGTGGCGTTCAAGAGCCAGCGGAGGGATTCGAACCCACGACCGGCTGATTACAAATCAGCAGCTCTGCCAACTGAGCTACGCTGGCCAAATTTCCTGGCCGATCCCTTGGCGAGCCACGACGACACTCGCGAGGCGACGAGAGAACCAGCCATCCTGAACTGGAAAACCTGAACCGGAAAATCTGGTGCCGACGTCAGCCTGACGGAAAATCGCGACGAGCGTCTCGAGCCGCCCTCGGAAGGGCAGAGTGTAGCGATCCGCCGGGATCGAACAAGATGGATCTGTCGGGAAATACCTCCATCGCCGTCGTTTTTTGCTCTCTTCATTCCGCCAAAGGGACGCGGCGGGCCGGTCGGCAGGTTCGCGCGAGTGCACCTCGCGGTTTGCGACTCGCACATGGTTTTGTCGGAAGACGGGCCGGGAGAATCCCGTAGAGCCCACGGAACGACCCGCCCCTCGCAGGGAGGTTGCCCGAGCATTCGAAGTAGGCCGAATCAAGCGAAGCGCCGATCCGGCATTGAACTTCGATTCAAGACCGAGCGAGAGCCAATGCCGGATCCGCGTCGCTGCTCCTTGATCCGTCTACTCGTTGAAATCCCGACGTGAAATCCCGACGTCTTCCACTTCGGACGACAAACCACGACGGGCACGCGGGCGCATCGGCCACCCTACCGGGATGATTCCAGCTCCAGCTCGTGGATATCATTGATCAGCTCGCGCATCGACTGGTACCGATCGCCAGGCCGTTTTTGCAAGGCTTTCATCACCACCGCATCGGCCGCCGGCGTGATCCCTTGATCGGGAGACCGCTCACTTGGCGGGTCGACGTCGAGATGGCGGATATTGTCGAATGTCTCGTCGATGGTCTGACCGCGAAACGGTTCACGGATCGCCAGCACTTCGTAGAGACACACGCCAACGGAGAAGACGTCACTGCGTTCATCGATGCCGCGGCTTCCGGTGACCTGCTCGGGGGACATGTAGAGCGGCGTCCCGGGCCGCTGTCCGCCTCCGGTGAGTGTCTGCAACTGCATTTCCTCGGTCACCCCGGTTCGGAGCACGCTGCGGGACATCGAGTTGGCTTCGTCGGCATGCCCCCAAACCTTGGCGACGCCCCAGTCAAGCAGGATGACCTCGCCAAAGTTGCCGACCCAGATATTTTCGGGCTTGATATCACGGTGGATCACACCCCGCGCGTGGGCGTAGGAAAGCGCCTGACACGCGTCGAGAATAATCTCCAGGCGGCGGGCGGTCGGGAACGCTTCGACCGTCGCGGAATCCTCTCGAGCGACCCGCTTGAGAATCTCGAACAGGTTTTCGCCAGAAATCCTCTTCATTGCGAAGTAGATACCTTCGCGGGGATCGTCACCAATGTCGTAGACCGGAACCGTATTGGGGTGTTGGAGCTGCGCCGTGACGCGGGCTTCGCGCAGCAGCCGGCGTCGCTCGCGATGATCACTGCGCGCCTCGGGAAGCAACGATTTGACGGCGATGGTGCGACCTGTGACGGGGTCAAAGCAGGACCGCAATTGAGCGCAGCCACCGCGAGCCATTTCGCGGAATCCGGTGTAGCGCCCCAGCCCCGGCGCGACGTTGCGAGGAAGATCGGGATCGGTCCCTGAAAGAATGATCGTCGGTTCGCTGTTCATGCGACACAGTATAGGGGATCGCTATCGGGCAATGCCCATCAAAAAAGCCCGGCAGCACTTGGATGCTGCCGGGCTCCGCGTTGGGAAAACGATACCGTCGTTGGACTAGGCCATCTGAGGAAATTTCGCCTGCTTCACCGTCGTGATGATCGCACTGGCAACCATATAGGGATCGGCGTTCGAGGCGGGTCGGCGATCTTCCAACCAGCCTTTCCAACCGTGTTCAACGGTGAAGACTGGAATTCGGATCGACGCACCGCGGTCGGAGATCCCGTAGCTGAACTTGTCGATCGACTGCGTCTCGTGCAGACCCGTCAAGCGTTGATGGTTGTCCGCGCCGTAAACATCGATGTGATGCTTGATTCGCGGCTCGAACGCTTGGCAGACCGCTTCGAACGCTTCCTTGCTGCCGCAGGTTCGCAACAACGTGTTGGAGAAGTTCGCGTGCATGCCGCTGCCGTTCCAGTCGCCCGCGACCGGTTTGCAGTGCCAGTTGATCTGGAGGCCGTGCTTCTCAGCGACTCGCTCGAGCAGGTAGCGGGAAACCCAAACCTGGTCGCCAGCCTCGGCCGCGCCCTTGGCGAACACCTGGAACTCCCACTGACCCATCATGACTTCGGCATTGATGCCTTCGACGTTCAGGCCGGCTTCCAAGCAGAGCTCAAGATGCTCCTCGACTATCTCGCGACCAACCGCCTTGCCGGCGCCGACGCTGCAGTAATACGGTCCCTGCGGCGCGGGGTAACCCTCGGCGGGGAAACCAATCGGCTTGTTGGTGTCGGGATTCCAGATCGTGTACTCCTGTTCGAAACCGAACCAGAAGTCGTTGTCGTCATCGTTGATCGTGGCGCGGCCATTGCTGCGGTGCGGCGTGCCGTCGTGATTGAGCACTTCGCACATCACCAAGTAGCCCGTGCCGAGTCGGCCCGGATCGGGGCAAACGTAAACCGGCTTGAGCAGACAATCCGAAGACCCGCCCGGTGCCTGTTCGGTCGACGAGCCGTCGAATCCCCACAACGGTGCATCTTCAACCTTGCCACTGAAATCGTCGACGACCTTCGTCTTGCTCCTGAGGCTCTGGGTGGGCTGATAGCCATCGAGCCAGATGTACTCCAACTTGCATTTGGTCATAAAAGTGATTCCCCCTTGTGAATCAGTAATGTGTGACCTCGGCGCTCCGCCCTCGCTGGGTCGAAACTCTTACGCCGTAAGCAAAAATCAACGTCCTACGCAAAACTACCTACTACACCCAGTTCCATTTCATCCGGCCGATCGACATCAACGATCTCGTAAATTGATGGAGCCGATGACGCCTCCGTTCCGTCATGGGGTGACACCGACCTTTCCAAAATAACCGAATTTTGGCCAAGCGAAAGAGCAACCGGAAAGCTCTTTCGCAGCCGGCCGGCTGGTCGGAACAATCCAATGGACTCTACTTTCTTTCGATCGCCTGCTCGACCACCGGGCTGCTGCGGAATCCCAGGCGACATGCTTTCGCCCGCAACCGACTCGCGGTTTCAGGCGCCTCAAACGATTTGTTGTAGAGCATCCAATCGCTCCATGAATCCCCCTGCTGGGTCTGGAAGACGATCGACGCCCCATCGCTAACGCAATCAAGGGAAATCATGCCGCCGGAAACCGCGATCGTTGGTGATTGCGTTTCCGGTGTCTCGCCACCCGGCTTCATCTCCTCCATCAGCACCGCTTCGGGCACCATGCCGGAATCGCCGATCGACTGTTGCCAGCTTTCGGTCGCCCGCCGCATCCTATTCAAGCGTTCGGTGTATTGTGGGCGCGAGGCAAGGTTGTTCAGCTCCCAAGGGTCGTTCGCGGTGTCGTAGAGCTCCTCGATCGGCTTGGGGGTGATGAACCAATTTTTTTGTCCGCCGACCAGTCGATCCGCCGCAGCCATTCGCCGCCAATCCTGCATCGCCGGCATCATGTCCATGTAGTCGATGTGCTGGGAGTAGGGTGTGTGAAGCTCGTAGTTGCGGATGTATTTCCAGCGTCGATCCCGGGCTGCCCGCTGCAATTCGAAGGCTTCGTCCATGCGGTCACGGTGGAAGAACAGGTAAGAAGGTTCTTCGCCGACGGAATCGCCGATCAGCACTCTTCCCTGCATGTATCGGGGCACCTCGATCCCAGCAACCTCAAGCATGGTGGGGGGCAGATCGAGGACGCTGACAAGATCCTCACGCACCGTACCCGCTTTGAGCTTGTCGGGCCAACGCATGATCATGGGCACCAGCGTCCCCGAGTCATAGATCCATCGCTTGCCCCGCGGCATGCCCATTCCATGGTCGCTCCAAAAGACCACCAACGTGTTGTCGGACAGCGAGTCCTGCTCAAGTCGGTCGAGCACCTCACCCGCCATTTTGTCCATCAGCGTGATGTTGTCGTGGTACCAAGCCCAGTTCTCGCGCGTCGCCGCGGTATTGGGGAGGTATTCGGGGATCGTATCGGCCACCTTGACCGGATCACGGCGATTCTCCTCACCAATCTCCGCAATCACTTCGGCATGCCGCTTATCCCCGTGGCGGATCTGGCTCTCGTGCGAGACGGTGAAATTGATCACCGAGAAGAAAGGCTGGTCCGGGTCGCGTCGCTCCCGCCAATCGGTGTGTTTATTACCCTGACGATCCCAAATGCTCTCCGTCGACTCGAATTGATAATCGGTCTTGCTGCGATTGGTGGTGAAGTAGCCCGCCGCGCGAAGAATTTCCGCGAACGCTCGAACGTTCGGCGGCGGGATGATCCGGCTGCGCATGTGTTGTGAGCCAATCGCGGGTGGATAGAGGCCCGTGATCACGCCGCTGCGGACCACCGCGCAGACGCCCGCTGGGGTGAATGCACGCTCGAATCGGACCCCTTGGCGAGCCAGACGATCAAGGTTCGGCGTGATGGCATGCGGGTCGCCGTAGCAACCAAGATTGGGCGAGATGTCCTCGCAGCTGATCCAAACGATGTTGGGCCGGTCGTCGCCCCACGCCAGCGAAGTCGCGATCAGGATCGCCAGCGATCCGAGCACAGCACGCGTCAATGGAGACCCGTTTGCCCCGTTCATGATCGGCGTCCGACGACACTCAAGCAGAGCGGAAGAGGAACGATAGAGTCGAAGGATCATCTTGGTTCTTCGTTGTGACGCGGGGTGGATTCGGTGCGCGGGCTTGCTGGGTCCAACGGCCTGGGTCCAACGGCCTGGGGTCAGCCGGCGGGGCTCACGCCGCGGATCTTTCGCAACGCGTTCTGAGCGGCTCCACCAAGGTGGTAATCCCCTCCGCGTGCGCCCGGTCGATTCGCTTCGAACGCTTTCTCGAGCGCTCGCTGGGCAGCCTTCGCGTCGGGTCCGATCTCGCCGATCAAGAACGCTGCGGTGCAGGCCATGCCGCGTTCGGGATAGTCGAGGGTTTCAATCAGAAACGGCAAATGCATGTCGTCCAAACCGTGACGGCACAGTGCGAAGCTGGCTGCCAGCCGCACCGCGTGAGACGACTCGTCTTCGGCGAGCTCGCACAACCGCCCCACCGCCTCTTCGAGGGGATCGCCACCTAGGCGTCCAAGGTTTTCGGCCGCAATGAATCGAACCGCCGCGTCTTGGTGGTCAAGGGATTCAAGCAGGAGTTCCCCGGCCGCGTCACCGAAGGGCGCCAGCGAACGGGCCGCTCGCAGCCTGATCACTCGGTCTTCCGATTGGATCTGCTCCGCGTAGTCCGCAAGGGTGTAGCCTGCAACCTCCGTGACTTGCTGGCCGCGCACCGGCGCGAGGGGCCACAGCGACACGTTGACCAGGCCCGCGACGAGCACACACAACACCCGTGGCTGGGAGTTCTGGATCATATTGTCAGGAGAGTCAGAGTAAAAAGACAAATTCAGCCGCTCCGCCGAATCCCCCCCCGCGCGTCCATGAAGATCGGTCTCCCCGAAAAGCGGCCTTTCCGAGCAACCGTCATCGCATGGGTTCACCGGGATGGGTCACCTAGCCGGGGCGAGTACGAGACGGATTGTGATTCTAGCAAATTCTCTCCGCCACGCCCCCGGTTCTCTCCGCCACGCCCCCAGCGCCGTCCGCTGTCATTCCAAGGAGACCTGTCACTGCTAGGAGAGTGGGCCGCTTGCCGCTCTAATGGGCCCAGCGTGTCCGGATCTGTTCCGAGTCTTGGGCACGATGTACAGCGTCTCGGGCACGATGTGCAGCGGGTCCTCCCGCCCATGGCCAACTCGGGACATGAACTACAAGGGATGACTCGATGTCGACGATTCAGGACAACCCGTTCAAAAGAAGTGACGATGCGGACTTCTCACAAGCTCCGCCGAAAAATTCGAACAAGAAGTGGCTGGTCGGTTGTGGAATTGTCGGCTTGCTGGGGATGTTGATTTGTTGCGGTGGGGTGGCTTACTTCGCCTACAAGGGTCCCCAAATGCTGACCGACGCCGTCAACGCGGCAATGGCCGGCGAGTTGCAAGCCCAACTGTCGACCGACGCCACCGTGCAGGACCAACTTGGCGAGATCGAGTCGCTGGAATTTGACTTCGCCGAAACACAGCAGTCCGCCGCGCAGTCCGGCGGCGGCGAGCCGAAGTTGGCGTTTCGTGTCAAGGGATCCAAGGGTGAAGGGGTGGTTCTGGTCGTGCCGGATCAGTCCTCCGGCGGCAGCCCCAAAATGAAGTCTGGGACGTTGGTCATGAGCGATGGGACCGAGTACCCACTCGATCTCTCCTCGGGTTCGGGAGGAATGGAAGTCAACATGGACGACGTCATCGACGATGGCGATGCCCCCGAAGAGACCCCGGCTGATGCCGCACCGATCAACCTGGAAGTCGACACCAGCCTGAATCCATGACCAAAGAGTGGCGAGTCGCGAGCGGCGAGTCGCGAGAAGAAGGCACTCACCACTCACCACTCACCACTCACCACTCACCACTCACCACTCACCACTCACCACTCGCCACTCAAAAGAGTCTCATTGATGAAAGTTGCAACGTTCGAAACCGACAAGGGCACGATTCGCGTTGAGTTATTTGACAGTCAAACGCCCAAAACGGTCGAGAAC
>JARFQX010000506.1 GCA_029287555.1 Rubripirellula sp.
GCAAAAAATGGCTGGCCTTCGGCGCGGTTCTTCCAATGAGCTTTGGGGCTGCTTTCGTTCCAATGGCTTTTGTCATCGGTCTTGAAATTGTAGTCCGTCTTCGATCGGTTGACGCAGTAGTAGCCCGCCTCGCGAAGGAACGACGGGTAGGTGCGAAAACCGTCAGGAACCGGGTAGCGGCTGCGCATGTTGTGGGTGCCGGTGCCACAAGCGTAGCGACCGAGAATCAGCGTATTGCGCGCGACAGCGCAGACGGCAGCGTTGGAGTAGGCGTACCGGTAACGAATGCCGTTGGCTGCGAGCCCGTCGATGTTCGGCGTCTTTGCGTCTTCGTTCCCGTAGCAGCCGATCCAGTGGTGGCTGTTATCTTCACTCGTGACCCACAGAATATTGGGTCTGTTCCCCGAAGTTGAACCGTCCGCCGCAAAAGTTGGCATTCCACCGAGGGCCAGGATTCCAACGCTTAGACCGATCATCTGAGCAAACTGTCTTCTCTGCATGCTGTATCCCTTCTTGTACCTGATCTTCTCGTGTGATTGCCTGTCGCGAAACGTGCCTCGGGCCGGAAATTGAGGACCCATCCAATGTAGTTTAACGGGATCCGCTGCGACGTTTCCTACGCTATCCCAAGCGATTTACTTTCGAATTAACCGTCCTCACCGCAGGAAGCCTGGCTGGAGGTCGCGATGTCACGGACACCTGGAACGTCGCGGATTGAGGCCGTTCCGCGCCATCTGGCAAGCGGAACACGGCCCAGGTCGTCTGGTAGGAGAGGACTCCGGACTCATAGAAAAACACCATGGCGAACCTGTCGCTTCGCACGCGAGACGACTTGAAAGTGAATGCTCAGCAGTTAGCCAAGAGAGCAAGGCATTTTGTTGGACCGGCTTCATCAACGCGACTCTGGCAGCTACGATTGCCCGGCAGGAAAAGCCGGAGTTTTTCGGCGACCGGTTGAAGGAGTGGATCAGGAATCGCCCCATTGGCGCGTTTTGAAGTTCATGCAAAAGACGCAACGTGGACGCAATCGAGCATTGAAGAAATCGAACGGGCGATCCGCGGTTGAGGTCCATGCGAGCGGCAAATAGGAACTTACCTGCCGCATGCCGAACGATGGGCTTTCAATCCTTCGCATAACAAGCAATCTTCACTTGCTGATCGATTAAGAAATGAAACAACTACTCTGCTTGCTGCTGCTTCTCTCCGCATCGCTGGTCAAGGCCGAGGATCGTCCCAACTTCGTGATCATCATGGTGGATGATATGGGATATGCCGGCGTCAGTTGTTTTGGAAATCCGTATTTCAAGACGCCTGAAATCGACCGTCTCGCCGCCGAGGGAATGCGACTGACCGATTTCCATTCCTCGGGCACCGTCTGCTCGCCGACTCGGGCCGGGTTGCTGACCGGTCGTTATCAACAACGCGCCGGGATCGAAGCCGTGATTCATCCGAGGCGCGATCATCCGGAACACCGCAAAGGGTTGCAGAAAACGGAAGTCACCTTTGCCGAGATCTTGCACTCGGCAGGCTATGCCACGGCCTTGATGGGCAAGTGGCATCAGGGCTACGTGCACAACTCGAAAGACTATCATCCTCAGAATCACGGATTTGACGAGTTCATCGGCTACCACAGCGGCAACATTGATTTTGTAAGTCACGTGGGCGACCATAATGAACACGATTGGTGGCACGGGCGAACAGAGACGAAGGAACAAGGATACGTCACCGACCTGATCAACCAGCATGCGCTAGACTTCATCGATCGAAACAAGGAACAATCTTTCTGTCTTTACATTCCGCATCTGGCGATCCATAACCCGGTACAAGTGCGAGGCGATCCGGTACGCCGCTCGGAAGAAGGTGGTTGGAACCGCTGGAAACCTGCAGATGAAGACGAGCGCATCGAAAAGTACCGCGGCATGACGCTGCCCATCGACGAGGGCGTGGGACAGATTCGCGAAAAACTGATCAGCCTCGGGCTGGATCGCAGGACGCTGGTGCTGTTCTTCTCGGATAACGGTGCGGCGGCCTACGACTTTCCCAGCGGCAGCCCGGAATTCCGCGGTAACAAAGGCAGCGTCTACGAGGGTGGCCACAAGGTCCCTTTCATCGCCTGGTGGCCTGGCAAGATTGAAGCAGGCAGCGAGTGCGACGCTCCAGCTATCACGCTCGATATCATGCCCACCCTTCTCTCACTTGCGGGGTTAGAGCATCCGGCGGGTCGCCCGCTCGACGGCGTCGATCTCTCGCAGGTACTCTTGAAGCAGCAACCTCTCCCCGAACGCCCGCTCTACTGGGCCTCACTTGGCAACGGCGGCAATCGCGCCGAAGCGATGCGCGACGGACCATGGAAGTTGGTCGTCCAACATCCCCAGGCAAGTAAGGGGAGTTTTGAGAACGAGCAGGTGGAGCTTTACCGACTCGATCAGGACCCGTCAGAGACGACCGATCTCGCCGCCAAGCAACCGGATCGAGCGGCCGCCATGCTGATGCGACTCAAGGCCTGGTACGCCGACACGCAGCGCACCTCAACACCGCAACTCGGCGGTTGGCCACGCTGAACCGCAGCGCTTGTCATTCAGCTGCAAAGCGGCTCAGCGAGTGAATGCGAAAGCGACTCATTCGGTTATACTCTGCTATGAAGATATTGCCGTTAGAGTTTTCGAATGATAATCACAAAAACACGTTTGCTCCGTGGCGCAGTTGCCGTGATGGTGCTGGGCGTCTTGTGCGTTAGCTCCAGTACTTGTTTGGCGCAGAGGACCGATGACGGGACGTTGGCTGACCGCAAGGCCGAAGCCGAAAAGTTCTTTCGAGAGCATGTTGCTCCATTCATCAAAACGTATTGCCTGGAGTGTCATCAGAACAGGCGACCGACGGAGGCTGGGCTAACCTTTACTCCGGCCCTGGATACTCCAGGGCATGCTGCCTTCAGCGAGAAGTGGAAAAAAGCGGCCGCCAGGGTAAAGGCGCACGATATGCCACCGGAGGGTTTGGAGCAGCCGACCGATGAAGAACGTCAGATGTTCATCAAATGGCTGGACAAGGTCAAATATCTCAGCCCCAAGGATCCGGGACCGTTTGTCATTCGGCGGTTAACCAAAACGGAATACAGCAACACGCTGCACGATCTGTTCGGTGTCGATCCGAAGATCGCCGCTGGCTTGCCGGATGAGGTTAGTGGTGAGGGATATCTCAATTCACTCTCACCGCTTCAGCTCGAGCAGTATCTTTCGATTGCCGATGAAGTGCTGGACCAGGTTTTGTCAACTGACGATTCCTCGCCCACTCAATTGCAACAGCGACTTTTTGGCGATGCTCCCGCGTTGAAGGATGACCCTCGGGCAGCGGCTCGAAAGGTTGCCGAGTCGCTCGCGAAGAAGGCTTACCGTCGACCGCCATCCGATGCCGAGCTCAAGGTGCTCGTGGATGTGTTCGACTTGGGGCGACAAAACGAACTCCCTCGTTCGGCGGCCCTGCGTCTGATGCTCAAGGCGATGCTTGTTTCTCCCCAGTTCCTCTTCATTACCCCGGCTGAAGAGTTTGATACCGAGGCTGAGATCGTTCCGCTTGACGATTATCAACTCGCCTCGCGCTTGTCGTATTTGCTGTGGGCCACGATGCCTGACGATGAGCTCATGACACTGGCTGACTCTGGAAAGCTCCACGAACCGGCGATCCTGAAAGGTCAAGTGAAACGCATGCTGGAGGATCCTCGTTCACGAGCACTGTTCGACGGTTTCGGTGCGCAGTGGCTTGGAATCGGAGATTTGGACAGCAAGACGTTTGATCCGTCCAAGTTTCCAGAGATGACGGATCAGATGCGCGCGGCGATGTACGACGAAGCGCGTCTGTTTTTTGAGAGTATCGTACGCGAGAACCAAAGTATCGCTCGTTTTATCGATAGCGATTACACGTTTCTCAACGAAAGCCTGGCCTCCATCTACGGCCTGGGTAAAACGGTTACCGGCCCCGAGATGCGCAAAGTCCAGTTGACCGATGACACTCGAGGAGGGATTCTGGGCATGCCTGGAGTTCTCGCGGCGACGTCCTTTCCCAATCGCACCAGTCCCGTCATTCGAGGCGTGTGGGTGCTTGAACAAGTGCTCGGGGACCATGTGCCATCTGCCCCGCCGGACGTTCCGGCGTTGGAGAAACAGGACCAGCAGTCGGTAGCGAATTTAACCCTGCGCGAGCGCACCGAACTGCACCGCACGGATCCTGTCTGCGCCAATTGCCATAAGTTGCTCGACCCGATCGGGTTTGGTCTGGAGAACTTTGATGCCATCGGCCGCTGGCG
>JARFQX010000550.1 GCA_029287555.1 Rubripirellula sp.
TGAGGGGGCAGGAGTGAAGTTGGAAGGGTGAAGTGAGAAGTGTGAACAACCTTCAAACTTCTTCCTTCACTCTTCACACTTCCACCAGCCCCTCTCCCCGAAGCGGGGCGAGGGGAGCCAGGATTGTTAGGAATTTGGATGTGTGCACGGGGAATCCAAAGACGGCGATTCATGGCAACCAGGATAAGTTAAAGGGAGCAGATGTGCTTGGGAGGACACATCATGACCACAATTCGCCGCAACCACCAAGGCCTTTGCCTCACGCCATCAGCCCAATCATCGAGGGTGTCCGGGAATTCGAAGTAGGCCGAATCAAGCGAAGCGCCGATCCGGCACCGAACAACAATTCGACCCCGAGCAAGAACCCTTGCCGGATCGGCGTCGCTGTGCTCCTTGATGCCGGCCTACACGTTGAAATCCAATATTTCTCGCTATGGAATTTCCGGACACCCTCCAATGATCGAAAGAGGCATGGCTCAGGACCAGGCGCTACGTCGCCACCCAACGCCTTAGCAAGGTTGCTGCGATCAACTGTACCAGCCCAAACAGTGCGAGTCCCAGGAGTGCGGACGCGAACAGCGCGGCGATCAACGCATCGGTCTTGGTCAACGCCTGCCAACCGGTCATCAGCGTTCCCAATCCATCGTAACTGGTTCCGTTGCCCACAAAAAACTCGGCAACGATCGCACCAATCACGGCTAAGCCGGCACTCGTCTTTGCTCCGAGTACGAGATTACTCACCGCGGAAGGAATCTGCAGCGACTTGAGTGTCTTCAGCCGACCGGCTCCGTAGAGCCGAAACAGGTCGGATGTGTCGCGGTCGATCGCCAGCAACCCGGTGGTCACTCCGTTGACAACCGGAAACAAACAAACGATCACCGTGACGATCACCACGGTTCGAAAGGTGTAGCCGCTCCAGATGATCAGCAGCGGTGCGATCGCCACAATGGGGACTGTCTGCAGCAGGATCACGTAAGGAAAGAACGCCAAGCGGATCTTACGCGACTGGCTGAAGAGCATCGCCAGCACCGATCCGATCAGAATCGCGGCGAGCAATCCCGAAATGGCTGCGGCGCCGGTCGACAGAGCGCCCCGCCACAAAGCATCGCGTTCTTCGATGGCAGCCGCTACGCACTGGCGCGGCGTCGGCAGCAGTGCCTTGGGAAGTTCAAATTGCCAGACCACCCACTCCCAGACGGCCAGGCCTCCAATCGCAACCAACCCGACCAGGGCGATGCTGAGGATCACTTCACGAAACATGCGTTTGGATCGGCCGATCACGTCTGCCCCCGCAACGCCGCGCTCACGCAACCGTAGAACTCGCCAAACTCGGGCGACGTGCGAAGGGACTCGTCACGGGGCCACGTCAATGGATTATCGAGCAACCTCGACAGACGTCCCGCCTGCATGACGGCAATCCGATGAGACAACTGGATCGATTCGGCGATGTTGTGCGTGACCATCACGGCGGTGAACTGCTGCTCCTCCCAGAGGCGAAGGACCAATTCGCCG
Organism: Rubripirellula sp.; assembly: GCA_029287555.1. GTDB lineage: Bacteria > Planctomycetota > Planctomycetia > Pirellulales > Pirellulaceae > Rubripirellula. Next base: position 1,513 of record JARFQX010000550.1, read on the forward strand.
AGCTGATTGCGAAGCATGTCATCGAGCGCCGCAAAGGGCTCATCCAGGAGCAGCACGCGGGGTTCGGTCACCAGCGCGCGGGCAATGGACACTCGCATCTTCATGCCGCCCGACAGCTGATGGGGATAACGATCCAAGGCGTCATGCAATCCAAGGTGCTCGAGTGATTGCATTGCCCGTGATCGATCTTGCGAAGTGACGCGTGACGAGCGCTTGCGGGTCCGAGCGATCAATTCCAACGGGAGCAGCACGTTCTCAAACGCCGTGCGCCAACGAAGCAACGTCGGCTGTTGGAACACAAAGGCAATCTCACCGGGACCCCTGTCGATCGGCGGATCCATTTCGACGCGACCCGAGGTGGGTGATTCAAGCCCGGCCATCAGGCGCAGCAAGGTCGTCTTTCCGCACCCACTCGGACCGATCAGCGAAACAATCTCGCCGGCGCGCACGTTCAGGTCGACCTCGTCAACGGCTCGAGGCCCGCCCGGGTAGTGCATCGATAGCGACTGGCATCGAATCGAGGATGCGTTCAGGGAAACGGCGCTCAAATCGATTCCCGTTCAATTGGGCTCCGCGGTCTTGGCAGCTTCGCTCAGATTGCCTGACGGCCGCAGTTCGAATTTTCGGCCGTCGTCGATTTCCAGCATCACGAATCGAGGCGTGACTTCCACCACCTTCCCCTTCAGGCTACCGATTTCGAAGGAATCGCCGACTCGCAGCCGCAGCGTTTGATCTCTCGTTCGCACGTGCATCCACGCCATCCACTCGTCACGACCTTGCACGAGCGCCGTCAGGACCGTCTGCGTGGCGTCGTCAAAGGCTAACTTGGCCGGCGGTTCGGGCTCGGGTTCGGGCGGCTCGACGACACGGATCGTCATCTGCTGCTCGGAACTTCGTTTCGGATATCCACTGTCAATCGCCCGCACCGTGACGTCGAATTCGGTCGTCTCGTCACTGAGCACTCGTAGCGTTCCGCTCAGCTCATCCAGACGAACCAATTGCTGCGGCCCATCGACCAATTCATATCGAATCGAGTGTCCCTCTGGATCTTTGAAAGGCAAGGGAAGTGGGGTCTCGCGACCGACCACCGCTTCGACTTCGCTCTCGCCCCCGAAGCTCGGAGCTTGATTCGGCGGTTCATAGAGATTGCGGTTCATGATCGGTTCGATGTAAGCAGCCACATCCCCATCAACTCGCCAAGACGGTTCCGCACGTTTTGGCAGGTCGTTTGGAGCCGCCAACAGAGCGATGGCGTCGATCGACATTTCGACTTGGAAATCGCCACCGCGCGTGCGACGGATCGACATGTCGCGAATCCGGTGCAGATAGTCCTTGGCATAAAACGCGTGGAGCAAACGAATCAGGTTGGGCACGTCCGCATC
>JARFQX010000579.1 GCA_029287555.1 Rubripirellula sp.
CCGCACCGGGACGAGGCCTATCGCAAAGCAAGGCCCGTGATTGGGATTCCCGCCGATGCAACGCTCACGGTCGATGACGACATCGGTCTGCATCCCGCCATGCGCTCCCTTGCCGATCTGCTTGAACAGGGCCGCTTCGCCGTGGTGCAGGGCGTCGGCTATCCAAATCCGAATCGTTCTCACTTCGAGTCGATGGACATCTGGCACAGCTGTCGACATAAGGGTGGAGTCAGGGACGACGGATGGCTGGGCCGTTATCTGGAGGCGGCACAGCTTGGGGATGCTTCCGATCCGCCTGCCTTGCACCTGGGACGCGAAAAACAACCTTTGGCTCTGATGTCGCGTGGGATTCGTGTGCCTTCAATCCAGTCTCTCGCCCAGTTTCGCTTGCGGGTGGCTGATCGGCCGGAACTGGTCAACGCCATCCAAGACTTGGCGGACAACGAACGTGCCGAAGCAGACGAGCTGTTGGGATTCATCCAATCGAGCACGAGCGACGCGATCGCGACGAGTCAGCGGATGGAGTCGATCGGTGCGTCGTACCAGCCATCGGAAAGCTACCCGTCGTCGCAACTTGGACAGAAATTTGAAACGATCGCCAAGCTGATTGCATCGGGCCTGACGACCAAGGTCTTTTACTTGAGAATCGACGGATTTGACACGCATGCCAATCAACCCGACGCTCACGCCGGCTTGCTTCGTGAACTGAGTGACGCGGTGGCGACCTTCGTTCGCGACGCCAATTCACAGGGCTTTGGTGATCGGATCCTGGTGATGGCATTTAGCGAGTTCGGCCGACGCGTGCAAGAAAACGCGAGCGAAGGAACCGATCACGGGACGGCAGGTCCCGTCCTGTTGGCCGGTAACCAGGTGCGCGCCGGTTTGATCGGATCGCACCCCAGTTTGAGTGATCTGGATCATGGTGACTTAAGGCACCACACCGATTTTCGACAAGTCTACGCCGGTGTGCTTCAGCAGTGGTTGTCGGTGCCCGCCGAAGCGGTGCTTGGGGCGGTCTACGACCCAATTAAGATCGTTCAAGGGTGAAGCGTTCGAGGGTGAAGCGTTCAAGGATGAAGCTTGTCAGGTTCTTGGCAGCCCCTCGAGTCTCTTCGTGAAGGCGTCCAGGTCCGCCTGGGTGTCGATGCCTGGGGTTGCCGCTTCGACTCGCACAACCACGATTCGTTTCCCGGCTTCAATGGCTCGCAATTGCTCGAGTTTCTCCGCCTGTTCCAACGTGCCTTGTGGGGACGCTGCGAACCACTCAAGAAAATCACGTCGATAGGCGTAGAGTCCGATGTGGTGCCAAAACAGCGGCGGTTCCGCATCGAGGTGGCATGGGCGAACGCCGTCTCGAACGAATGGGACGGTTGCCCGACTGAAGTACACTGCCCTGCCCTGCCCTGCCCTTGACTTCGGTTCGGTTTCCCAAGCCATCACAATCTTCACGCAGGACGGATCGGTCAGCAATCGTTCGTTGCGAATTGGCGTGCCCGCGGTCGCCATGTCCGCCGCGTCATCATCCATCAATCGTGCTGCAACCAAATCGATAACTTTCGGATCGATCTCCGGTTCGTCGGCTTGGACATTCACGAAGATATCGACATTCGACGTCGTCCGAGCGACCTCCGCGATGCGGTCCGTTCCGCTCGCGCAATCGGGACTGGTCATCACCCAAGTACCGCCGAAAGTTTCGACCGCTTCGGCGACGCGGTGGTCGTCAACGGCAATCACGATTCGGTCGGCGAGCTTCGACTTTCCCGCGGCCTCGTACGTGTGTTGCAGAATCGTTTTGCCAGCCACGCGGCGAAGGAGTTTTTCGGGAAGACGCGTCGAAGCAAGGCGTGCGGGCAAAACGATCTGGCATCGGGGCATGGGGGCTCAGATGGGCTTGGAAGGCAACTTCGTGACGAACTGTCGCGGACAGAGTTTTGGCACGTTTTGCAAACGATGTCAAAGCGGGTGCGGGCGACCATGATTCGACGCACCGATGGCACGATTTTCAACGGTTTGACATGCGGCGGCGCGAGCGATAGATTGCCCGACGAAGGTGAGTGGTGACATTCTCGTGTCCGCGAGACTGTGAAGAGGGAACTCCGGTGTGAATCCGGGACGGCCCGGCCGCTGTAACCGATGTGATGGGAATTGAAGTGAGCCCATCGTCTGCTGTTTCAATCTCGGCCATTGCCGCAGGCCCATGGAGTTGCTTGCTTCGTGAGTTCGGTTTGCGGTGAGAAGGCGAAGCAGTGGAGACGTCGGAAGTCAGAAGACCTACCGCTGCACCGACACGATGTGACCTTCCAGGGTGAGGTCCGTGTCATGAACTGAATTGGCATGACGCTGATGCGCGGCGTGGTCGCAGCGGTTCAGTCTCGATTCCCAAGGTTTCCCAGTCGTGCTCGCCTGCGCTAAAGCTTCCAGGTGCGATCTGGGTCGACGGATATTTGCGAGTGATGGTTTCTGGTCCTCGAGTCGAAAGGGACGCGCAACGCGTGGCCTTCACGATGGTCGAGTTGATGGTCGTTTTGGCGATCATCGGAATTTTGATCTCGTTATTGCTTCCGGCTGTGCAAGCGGTGCGTGAGGCAGGCAGGCGGATGCGTTGCCAGAACAACCTGCACCAGATCGGAATCGCTCTACACAACTACCACGCGGCATTTCGAAAGTTTCCTCCGGGTGGCATTGAAGTTCGACCTCAGTGGCCGGGCGGGAAACAACTGGCATGGTCCGCGTTCGTTTTGCCGTTTCTGGAACAGACCGCCACTTACGATCGCATCAATTTCGATTACGCCTTTGACGACCCGCTCAACGCGGAGGTGGCCGCAACCCCGATCGAGACGTACTTGTGTCCCAGCACGACGCGGATTTCGATCCTCCACCGCGGACGTGCTGCTTCTGACTATGGCGGCATTTACGGCGAACGGATCGTCAGCCGAAACAATCCGCCAAGCGGCGTCATGATTCACGATCGCGCGATTCGGTTTCGAGACATCATCGATGGGACGGCGCGCACCCTGATGGTCTCGGAGGATGCCGATTTTCCTGATGGGCAATGGATCAACGCCTGGAATTTGTTTGACCAGGCATTCCCGATCAATCGGGCCCCCAAGTTTGAGAACGACATCCGCAGCATGCATCCGGGCGGCGCCAACGGTTTGTTCGCCGACGGATCGGTTTCGTTCCTGACCGAAGAAATGGACCTGGAACTATTGGCGTCGCTCTGCACGCGTAACGGCAGAGAGACTCATCCGGACCTTGAACGATAATTCAGCGGCGAGATAGAAGAGAGATGAAGCGACGACGTCAGATATCTGGGGCGAGTCCGAAGCGAACTCGCAGTTTGCGGTGGGAAACGCTTGAACCGCGGATGCTGTTGGCCGGTCCCTACGCACCCGCCGCTGAAATGCCCGGTAGCACTGCAATCTCGCGCACCGATCCCGCCCTGGTTGCCTGGGCGTCGGAAGTGGTGCAATACGATCCGGGCGTCGAAGTCGACGCCGACTTTCAAGTGGTCAGCCGTGCTCTCGGGCCGGCCGAAGGTACCAGTTTGGAGACGGTTAGTCTCGGGCGCGGAGGTTCGATCACACTTGGCTTCGAGCAACCGATTCGCGACGGCCTGGGCTTCGACTTCGCCGTCTTTGAGAACGCGGTCAGCGATACGTTTCTCGAGTTGGGGTTTGTCGAGGTATCATCCGACGGCACCAACTTCTTCCGCTTCCCGAGTGACTCGCTTACGCCATCCCCGGTCGATGCGTTCGGCGAAATCGATCCAACCAATGTCCGAAACTTGGCGGGTAAGTATCGCGAAGGGTTTGGAACTCCATTTGACTTGGAAGAACTTCGCGGTGTCAGCCCATTGCTTGACACATCCCGAGTTTCCCATGTCCGAATTATCGATATCGTGGGCGACGGGGATACGAAGGACTCGAGGGGGCGCCCCCTCTATGACCCGTATCCGACGGTTGGAAGTGCCGGCTTCGACCTCGACGCGGTTGGCGTGATTCGACAAGCGGAATCGCGCATCGATGTGATCAGCCTGGAAGACTTGGGCGCGGGGCTCGCGCCGGCCTCGGCGTTTCGGGGGCCTGATCCCCAGGGGACCGCCGCCACCGGTCCGTTCCAGGACTCGATTGTGCTAGGACATTTTCGCAGTGAGCGACTTGAGTTCAACAACGCGTACTCGCTCGACTATGGCTCCTGGAACCAATGGGCCTATTCAAACGTGACCAATTCCGTCACGCCCGGCTTTTCCAACCAATTTGGCGTGATCGCGGGCGGGGGCGGAAACGGAACGCCAACGTTTGGAGTCGGGTTTGTGGACGGTTCCCGTTTTTATGACCCGCCAGCGATCAGCCGTCCGGCAGATGATGTGCGAACGTTTTCGTCGTTGTTGTTAACCAATACGACCTATGCGGCCCTGGCGATGCGCGATGGGGACGCTTTCGCGAAGCCGTTTGGCGGTGATAGCGGGAATGACGAAGATTTCTACTTCGTAACAATCACCGGCAAGGATGCCTCCGGCGATTCCGTTGGATCGGTCGATGTGTATCTCGCCGACTACCGGTTCGCGGACAACTCCATGGACTACGTTGTCGATCAGTGGATCGAAGTCGACCTGCGTTCCATCGGCACCGCGCGATCGCTTGAATTCTCGGTCTCGTCTTCGGACGTCGGTCCGTTCGGAATCAACACGCCCGCTTACTTTGCTGTTGACGAAATTACGCTGACGACGCCATCGCTTCTCTTGGATCTTGCCGACTCGCAGGTTGGCGAGGCTGATGGATCCAGCGCGACGATCGCGCGAATCAGTCGCGCCGATTTGGACGTGACATCCGAGGTCGTGGTGCGACTCGAAACGGACGATCCCTCCGCGATCACCCTGCCAGCAACCGTCACGATTCCGTCTGGGCAGGCTTACGTCGAGTTCCCAATCGGAACGTTGAATAACGATCAGGTCCACGGAGATCGCTTTATTGGTATCGAAGCATCGGCAGTCGGAATGGTTGGTGCGCAGAAGAGCCTTTTGATTCTCGACGACGACGAGCTTGCATTGTCACTGAGTCTGGCGTCGGACTCGGTCACCGAGGGGAATGGGCTCTACGCCACGGTCGAACGCAACGAGGCCGATTTGAGCAATCCACTTGCAGTCAGCATCGTATCGAGTGTCAGTGATCTCTTTTCGTTTGATCAGACGCTGACGATCGAGGCTGGTCAGTCATCGGCCGATGTCTTCCTCACGGCGCTCGAGGATCAAATCGATCGAGCCAATACGGACGTGTTGTTTTCCGTCAACGCCGAGAATTATCTCGGGGATAACGCGGCACTGTCTTGGTTTGACAATGACGCACCGGAACTCCTTCTGAAAGCGGACTCGACGCAATGGAGCGAGTCGATGGCGCGGCCCGCCGCCGGCTTGGAGGACGTCGGGCGGTCGCTGGTCGCCGAGTCGTTTTACAGCGGATCCGATCAAGCGGGCGGATTCACCAGCGGCGGTTTGGTTTTCAACAACGACTACGAGCCGACCTTCGGAAGTTGGTCGGGTTGGTCGTTTTCCAATACCCGTGACACGACGACGCCCGGATTTGGTAATCAGTACAGTGCTTGGGTCGGCGCCGGGGCCAACCAGTCCGATACCTACGCCGTGGCCGCGGCATTTGGGTTCCCCTCACTACCAAGCATCCGTCGAGATCCCGCAAACTCAACGCCCTTTCATTCGATCGATCTTGTCAACACGACTTACACCGCCTTGTCGATGAAGCAGGGAGATGCGTTTGCCAAGAAATTCGGAGGCGAAAGTGGTGGCGATCCTGATTGGCTCATGCTGACGATCGAAGGATTCGATCAGGATCGGACATCGATCGGCGCAGTCGATTTTTACTTGGCCGACTATCGTTTTTCCGACGATTCGCTCGATTACATCGTCGACCAGTGGACGACGGTTTCGCTCGAGCCGATTTCCCAAGCCGTCGAGCTCCGCTTTTCAATGTCATCGAGCGATGTCGGCGACTTTGGGATCAATACACCTGCCTACTTCGCTGCGGACCAGGTCACGTTGGTCGGCAGTGAGTCCCTGCCAACGGTCACGGTGTCTCGCAATTCGTTCGACTTGAGTGCCGACCTGCCGGTTCGACTCACCAGCAGCGATGCAGGTGAGATTCGTTTGCCCACAGATGTTGTGATTCCCGCGGGAGCTGCATCCGTGGAGATCTCGTTGGAGGTCTTGGCCGATGACCTCGTCGACGGAACTCAGTCTTTGGAGCTCGGGGCGAGCTCAAGTGGTTATGCCTCCTCGACGTTGATCGGAGCGGTGACGGACCAGGACGTCCCGGAATTAACGCTGACGTTTAATCCCGCGAAGGTGAGGGAAGGCGATGGTTCGCTTCGCGCGATCGTTCACCGAAATGTTGGGGAGGTTTCGGATCCGCAGGTTGTCAATTTGACCGCGGACGCGGAAGGCGAGTTGCTGCTGCCGGAAACCGTTTCGATTCCCTCGAATATGCGATCGACGGCGATCGACGTGAGCGTGATCGATAACGATTTGGGCGACGGGGATCGCGTGGTGAGTGTGGAAGCGATCGCGCCGGGTTTTGCTGCGGGTGAGAATTCCGTCACGATCTTGGACGACGAAGACTCGCTGCGTTTGGAACTCGACCGTAACGTGATCGGTGAAGATGACGCCGCCCTGCCCCGTCCGATCACGGCCACCGTACGCCGCAGTGGACCGACCGTCGCTGCGTTGCAGATCTCGTTGGATTCGAGTGACGAAACGGAAGTGCAACTTCCCCAGGTCGTGGTGATTCCGGTCGGCGCTGACTCGGTCCGTTTTGACATCCACGCGGTAGACGATGACATCGTGGATGGCTCGCAATCGGTTGAGATAGGTGCTTCGGCCGACGGGTTTGCGGCAGCGACCGTATCGATCACGGTGGAGGACAACGATCTTCTTCAGCTGACCGCCTCGGTAGCGAAGGCGTCAATCGCCGAGATGGAAGACGAGATGGCGAACTCGTTAGTCATCCACCGCAATTCCGGCGACCTCGGTCGTCCCTTGACGGTGACGTTGGATACGGACTTCGCGGCGACCACGCTGCCCACGGAGGTCCTCGTGCCGGCGGGCGCGGCCTCGGTTGAGGTGCCCTTCGGCAGCATCGACAACCAAGTTCGAGACGGCGATCGTCTCATCATGATTCGAGCGTCGGCGGAGACTTATCGGGATGGTGTTACCGAGGTAACGATTGTCGACGATGAGCTTTGTGAGTTGTTGGTGGTCGAGAGCGAAGCGATGACGAGTGTCGACGAGCTGCGCGGTAT
>JARFQX010000614.1 GCA_029287555.1 Rubripirellula sp.
GCTCGTTACCCCGATTAACAAGTCCCGATACAGGGCGTCCAATTCGTCGGGATCTTCCTGCAGCCGTTGAATGTAGCTCTCCAGGTCGTGCGCCCTGCACAACTGTATGCGGTGCTCGGTTCGCCTCGCGACGGTCGACGGTTTGTAGTAAGAGAAATCGAGGCCGAATCGCTCCCGAAGCAAACGAAAAACGGGCTGCATTCCCCCGGTCTCATCCTCCGACGTATCGGTGGCACGGGGATCATGGACCATCCTCATCAGCGCCGCTGGCATCTCTTCCGGCGCGAGTGTGTGATCGGCCACCGAGGTCTCCAAGGCGCTGTTGGGCATGCCGTCAAACTTGGCCGTCTCGGGACTCTGAACCAACACGTGCCCGCCGGCATCATGGATATCGCGAATGCCCCGCGAACCATCGCTGCCTGTTCCCGACAAGACAATCGCAACCGAACGAGGGCCAACATCCCGGGCGAGCGACCGCAGAAATTGATCGATCGGTAACCGCAGTTCCCCCGAGCGATCACGCGCTTTCAACAGCAGTTTGCCGTCCGAGATGATCATCTCGGTGCGCGGCGGCATCAGGTAAATCGTGTTGGCAGCGACGCGCGTGCCGTCTTGGACCGTCAGGACTGGCATCTTGGTCCAGCGACCGAGTACCTCACCCATCAAGCTGCGAAAGTCCGGTGAGAGGTGTTGAACAACAACGAAAGCCATGCCGGTGTCGTCGGGCATGGACTCAAACAGACGCTCCAGCGCTTCCAGGCCTCCCGCCGAAGCGCCGACGCCTACGATGTAGTTGGCCGCCACCGGCGTTTCGGCCTCGCGTAGCTGATCCGTGGTTGGTGTGGATGCGGCATCGCCTGTCCCGCGCTGGCCGTCGTCAGCAGGCTGTTGGTCCGAGGAGACTTCGGCGGAGGAATCGTTCAATGGTTGCTGGCTCCCCATGTCATTGCTCCGGTAACGGTCGATCCTCGCGCGAGACCTCACACACTTGCCCAAGGTGATCCGCGTGACCGCGATCGATTCTCGCAAGGTCGCCGCCATTCACTGCGTGCGCAAATCTCAAGAGCGACGAATTGTCACAGTCGCCGGTCCGCCTCCATTCCCGAACGGAATCGCTCTTCGGGTTTCCCGGAATCGATATTGTGCCGCAAACAGAATTCGGTTTAAAACCCTTCCGCTTGGATTTTGCGAGCAGGAGGAGCCTGACCGGGAAGGCTTTGTCGAACGACTTGGTGTCGGCGGTGTTTCCCAACGTTTCGCCGAGGGGATCCGTGACGCCACGCTCGACCAAAGCGGATCGGCTGAAAGGGAATTCGGGCAACCATCCAAGGAATGCGAAGAGCTTGCAGGTGGTCTCGCGAACGGATCGCGGCGACCAATGGTTCATACTCGTTTCCTTAGTTGACGACTGCCACCGGGAGGGATTCTAGCCAGTGGAAGCTTTCCAACTGGCTTTCCTCGGTCGATCTTTGCCGGGGGCAGCTGTACCCAAATCGCCCGAGCTATCCAGTTTCCAGGATGCGGGTACAGATCTTCCGATGGGGCCGTTGGTCCAGGAGTCCTAAAATGCTCGTTCTCTCACGTCGTGAAAATCAAAGCATTCTTTTCCCGAATCTGAACATCGAAGTGGTGATCAGCCGGGTTGCTGGCCGAATCGTTCGGGTCGGAATCGAAGCCCCTCGCGAGGTGCGCGTGCTCCGCGGCGAACTGGCTGGTTCAGAAATGGAAGCGGCCCCGGACGGTGAGGCATCCCCATCGACTGGTTCTAAGTCCGAGCAGGCCCTCCGACGCCACAACATCCGCAATCGATTGAACAACGCCATGTTGGGGTTGCAGGTCTTGCAAGCGAGAATTGAGGAGGGCCAGACCGACAATCTGGAAGACCTCATTTTCAAGATGTTTCAGACCTTGAGTGAGATCAACGATTCACTCGGTGAGGGAGCCGATGTGGAGAAGAGCCTCGACGGGCCTTCGCATGTCGTGGACCATGTTGCGGCCGAGAGCATGCACGCACTGATCGTCGACGATAGTCCGAACGAAGCCTCGCTGTTGGCACAGTTTCTTCAGCTCAAGGGTTTCAAGACCCATCTTGTTCGAAACGGTCGGGAAGCCATCCGCTGGCTCGAGGAGAATCCGCGGCCCCAGGTGGTGCTGATGGACATGGTGATGCCGGAAATGGACGGTCCCACGGCGGTGCGCGAGATCCGCAGCGACCCGAGGTTCGACGACGTGCAGCTGTTCGGGGTCAGCGGTCTTGAGCCCGAGGAAGCCGGTCTGCAGACCGGGTCGTCTGGGGTCGATCAATGGTTCCAGAAGCCGGTCAACGCCCGTGAGATCGCGGAGCAGATCCACCGTCGTCATCGCGCGACACCGATCTGACACCCGATCGACGCCTTCCTAGAGCATCCAGCTAGCATTGGATGCCGTTGGGGAGTTGCGACCGAGGGCCAACTTCTGCAGGGAAGCGACCAGCCATGGCGGAGGTCGCATGACAAGGGAAGTGGCGACCAGGATCATGAGCAGCCCAATGCCTGCGAAGGACTTGCGGTAGCCCTTGGATACATACACACCTCCCTCGCCGACCTCTGGGCGCACGCTCGAAGAAATGGGCAGGCCGTGTTTCTTTGCCATTGCGACGACGTGAATCATGTTGATCACCGGGACGCCTTGGTCGAGAAATCGCATCGCGACTGAGTCGATTGGCTCCTTCGTGGGCAGGAGGTCGGTGGGCCGAATCAATCCGTGTCCCAGGTGCTCATTACCTCGCGTGCCACCGACGGAAGCCGATCCGCCGCCTACGTTGACATAGGCGGCGAATCGGTCCTCGTCGCCTGTGGACCGCTGCAAAAGTTGCATTCGGCGATCGATGGAGTCTTCGATGCTCGTGCAATTGAGCAGTGGCCGTCCACCGCGAGTGATTGCGGCCTCCAAACGACGGCGGGTTTCGTCCGTCATGCCCGCAGCGTTGTCTCGAAAACCACCTCGCGATACCGCGATCGATCTTGTCTTGATGATGCCTTCTTGAGCTAGTCGCCTTTCCATGTCGGGCCACATTTGAAGCGGATGATTCGCGCCGAACTGACTCGATGCCGCGCTGCTGATCAGCGAGATTTCGAGTTCCATCGTTTCTGCGGCGGCAAGCACAGCGATGTTGAGCGCGGGGAAGGATCCCGTGCAACCAATCGCCACTCGATCGCCGGGCTGCAACCCTGCTTCTCGCAAGTAATTCACCGCGACCGCGGCAAAGTTGGGATTCGCTGAGGTTTGCTTGGCGTCGAGATGGCCGGGCAAACTGGTCACCAGCGACATCGATGGCCCCAACAACCCGGTTTCGGCCGGGTCCTGGTCGCGGATCGTACCCAGGCCCAACTCGTTTCGTTGCCGGCGTACCACTTCGAAAGCGGAATCCGCCTTGCGGGCAGCCGCGACCATTAGCGCCTGCTCGGAACTGTCGGTTTGTTTCGGAAATGCCTCGACCGTGGCGAGTGCCGCGACCGCCAAAATCGACAAGGCGACGAGCAAGCGTGGGCTGACCGTTTGCGGTCGATAGTACAGCGACTTCATGTCAGGGCCTCGATTGAAAAGAGGATCAGGACGAGGCGGACGAGACTTGTCGCGACGATCAGCGGCGAGACGGTTTGCACCAATCCGCTGCGACCGATCCACAACGCAATCAAGCCCGGAATCACGAATCCAACCACGGTCATTCCCGACATCGGCGAATCGCTCACAGCTGATTCGATCGGAACGGTGATCGATCGCATGGTGGCCGCAATTGCAAACCCGATTACCATCGTGATCACGACCCGTCGACGACCAAATAAAATCGCCCAATGGTTGATGGCATGGACGCATCCCCAGGTGGCCAACGCGGCGACCAGGGTCAGCAGGATCGTGAGCGGTCTATCGACATAGAGTGCCAGATAGCCGGGGACGATCATCCCACCCACATTCAAACCGAAAGCCTCGGTAAACAGCAGGCTGACTAAAAGCCCAATCCCAATTGAAACTGCGATCCATTCCATTTCAGGCAGCCTTGGTAAGCGAGAAATGAGTGTTCGTCCTTGAAGACACGTCGGTTTGTTGACTGGTCAGGTGTGACTCCTCGACCGTCATGGATGCGTCGGCGCGCTCGAAGAAGCTGGCGAGTTCGAGACCTGTTTTGGCGATGTTGCCCATCCCGAGGATGACCGTACGCTGACTCGGCCATTGTGCAATCTCGCGGACAACTAGCTCCGCCGGATCCGTGCCCAGGCATGCGACCCGCTCGCGACTGACCCCCGAGGCGAGCAGCGGACCGATGAAGGCATCGGTGCCAGATCCGGTGACAACGAAGTGGTCCACGCCTCGCCAACACGCGCACGATTCAGCCATCGTCTTGGATCGATCCGGCCGATCGGCACGACAATTCATCAGGGCGATCCGACGGCTGATCCTGGGGAAGCGGTCAAAGGCGGTGTCCCAGATGCCATGGGTTGATTCGGGGTCGTTCGCGGCAAACGCGTTGACGAAGTACCAGTCATCGCCGGGCTCGGTGTAGCGAAACACGCGCATCGCGCCAGGATCGGGGGTCGCGGCCTGCATCCCTTCGATGGCGACGTCGCGATCAACGCCCAACGTTTCGCAGACCCGAAGTGCCAAGGCGATGTTCTCGGCGTGCTCCAGGTAGCTGAACCCCGCCAACACCTCCGGCGTAATCCGGTGAACTTCGAAGGGGCTGAGGATCTCAAACTCCGAGCCCCGATCGCCAGCGGCCGCACGCATGACATCGAGACAGTCCGCGCGATGCTCCGCCGTGTACAGCTTGCCCGCGACGGGAGTTGTACCTGCCAAAGCGTGGGCTACGTCCAGGCGAGTTGGACCCATCACATCCAAGTGATCGGCTCGCGAGTTGGTGATGACGCCGATGGTGGATCGGACAAGCTTGAGTTCGCAGACGGATTGAAGCAGTGGTTGCAGCGCCATGCATTCGATCACCAACGCTTGAGCCGAATCGTTCACTGCGGCGCGAACCACTCGTTTCTGTTCAATCACGTTGGCTCGACAAGGGCGGAAAATGGGGTATTCGCTGCCGTCCGAAAAGATCATCCGCGCAAGGGTCCCCGTGGTCTTCGCACAGGTGCGAATGCCGCCCGCTTGCAGTCCCGCGCAAATCAGTCGCGTGACGGACGACTTCCCTCGTGTGCCGTTGACGTGAATCCGGATTGGGATTTGGTGGAGACGACGCCGGTAGAGGAAGGCTTCGATCAGGAAGCCGCCGCACGTCGCCGCCGCTAACGCGACAAGTATTGACAATGCAGACATGGAATCCTCCTGACGAACGCAAGGGGCGTAGGCTTATCGATCGCGCGTGCAGGTCGCCGGTTCATCGTGGAGGCCGACGGGTCAAACGCAGATGTAACGCGGGTGATTAGGCTCGTTTTTGGGTCGAATCAGGTGAATGCCCCGAGCGGGACCACCACCGGATTGACGTGAGTATCGAGTGAAGGGACTAGGTCGTTGGATAAGGTCGCAATTTGCCGGGGCGTCCAATCGAAACGCCCGAACCAATGCGATGCTGGATAGAAAAGCCAGTAAATGATTACGAGCCTCCGATGAAACAGTGAATCGCCTCTTCCTGAAGAACCGGGGTCGAATTGGGGATCGATCGTGGCTCGGCAAGAATAGGGCCGGCAGTCTTGTGCGACGTCGGCTCGAATTTAGGCGTCACTGTTCGGGGCCTGCGAGTAGTTTTCGGAAGCATCGTCCTAGCAGTCGAAGCTGTTCACCAGAAAATGGGCCGCTGCGGCCTCCAGCGTTCGGGTTGTGCGGATTTCCTCGGAACTGGAACGCCTGCCAGCAAGACTTATCTTGCGAAGATGGACGCGGGCCGACGCTCTCCCTACATTGGGGTGGTTACGGATTGAAGAACTTGCCGTTGAATCACGTTTTGAGGACTTCCAGTGAGCGGTCGACTCGTCTCGTCTCTCCTCTCCGTCATGTGTGGTTTATTCGCGGCCGGCGCACCGAGCTACGCACAGGAAACCAGCGACCGCTTCAAGCAACTTGATCGAAACGGCGACGGCAAGCTAACCAAGGATGAGTTCTCGGGTCCGATCTTCGATCGCCTCGATTCGAATCAGGATGGCGTGGTCAGTGCGGAGGAGGATCGCGCCTTGATGCGATTGGCCAATCGAAGCGGATCTCCTGGAATTCCAGAGTCCGTAACGGCTGAGCTGAATATCCCCTACGCGGGTACGAAGAATCCCCGGCAGTCACTCGATTTGTACCTTCCTCGCACACGGGATGAATCCAAGCCGTTGTCCGTCGTTGTCTTCATTCACGGTGGGGGATGGCAAAACGGAGACAAACGCGGCGGTTACCGGATGATTGGTCCGTTGGTCGAAAGTGGGAAATACGCTGGTGCTTCTGTCGGCTACCGGCTTAGCGGTGAGGCGAGCTGGCCGGCCCAAATTCACGATTGCAAGGCAGCGATTCGATGGCTGCGGGCCAACTCGAGCAAGTATGGTCTCGATCCGAACAAGATCGGCGTCACGGGTACTTCAGCCGGCGGCCACCTGGCGGCCATGTTGGGTACCAGTGGCGACGTGAGCGAACTGGAGGGCCAATTGGGCGAGCATGCGAGTGAAAGCAGCGCGGTCACGTGCGTCGTAGACCAGTTCGGACCGAGTGAATTGCTTTCGATGGGCGGGTGGCACAACAACCCTGACTCACCTGAATCGAAGTTGATCGGAGGAACGTTGCAGGAGAATCAAGAGGCGGCGCGTCAGGCCTCACCGATCACTCACGTTTCGAAAGACGACCCACCCTTTTTGTTGATCCACGGAACATCGGATCGCGTGGTCCCCTTCGATCAGTCGAAGCGTCTTTACGAGGCGCTAGTGAGAGTCGGCGTCGACGCAGTCCTGGTTCCGGTCGAAGGTAGCGGGCATGGCGGCTTTCCGCGGGGCCCGCTGCTCGAGCGACTCACACAGTTCTTTGGCCAACACCTTCTCGGCGAGGAGGGTGCGGTGTCAAGTGAACCGCTTCGCTGAGCACGAGCACGTGGAGTTTCGCAGAGTACCAGAATCGCGCTCCTTATTTCATTTCGGAGGGCTGATCTCTACGATGACTGGCCGTCTTCCGACTGGCCGTCTTCCGACTGACTGTCTTCCGACTGACTGTCTTCCGGGTCGCTCGCTTGGCTGCTTGATCCCTTGGGTTTGACCAGGCAATGAAAGCCGATGCAGGGCTCCTCTTCTTCACGCTCCTGTTCGGCCGCGGTGAGAATCTCCTGGACTTGTTGCAAACGCGCCGGGTTGAGCGAGGCGGAGACGACACGCTGTTGGCCGTCGGGGCCGACCACCACGGTCGTCAGCACCGCGACCGTGTCGGCATGCTGCAAGGCCGTCACGATGTGTTCACCGATTTGTTGTTCGGCGTTCTTGATGGTCGTCACGAACTGCGCAATCCTTTCTCGGTCTCGCGAGTCGGACTCGACCTGACTGCCTGATTGAACGACGGATTGCTGCTGATTCGGAACGGGTCTCGGCGATGGCGATGGATCGGGCATGCTTAATCCTGAACTGGGACCAACTTCAGTCATTCGATGAAGTCAATTGACTCGCGGAGATGGTTTCGATTCGACCGAATCCGGCCACCAGGTGTATTTGATCGACATCGAGTTGAAAGAAGGAAAAATCTTCGAACTCAGCGTAGGCGGCGGCAGATCGATGCGCCGCGAGAAAACAGGCTCGGGCAATCTCGTCACCATCTCGCGCCAGTCGCTTGGCGCTGCCGCTGATCGTCAGCCTGGCGCCGGCGAGAGGATTCCCCTGTTCGCCCCCCGGTTCGACCAACAAGAGAGAGCAATTCGGCGCACGGTCAAGATTCTTCGTGTGTTGGGCCAGACCGCTGAGCAGCAAGATCAAGCGGGTTGGTTCGAGGGCCGCAACGGTCACGAGCGAAACAAATGGATTGCCCGCTTCGTCGAGTGTGCCAAGACTTCCGACGCGAGCCGTTTCGATAATCTGGCGGGGACGAGAGGATGAAGACACGATCGACGGTCTCCGATTCGGCAGGGACGGGGCGGACGAGGAGTCACGTGAAAGGCTTGCCGACATCGCCAAGCTCCCTTAGATGATAACGGCTACCGCGTCCTGAAGAGGTGTCTGAGCTCGTCG
>JARFQX010000083.1 GCA_029287555.1 Rubripirellula sp.
CCTCGCAACGATCGCCTGGCTGGGGATGCTGCTTGGCCTTGTAAGTCGCTTCGCCGCATTGCGCAGAATGATCGGCCTACCCACGATGACCGAACCATTGCGCGGCGACGGATGATGTGTGATCGGTGCGGTCGCCAAGGGATGGAGGCCGCAGCTACTTTCCGATGCAGAAGCGACTAAAAACGCGATCGAGGATATCGTCGGTGTAGACGGCCCCGGTGACTTCGCCAAGACTTTCGGCCACGGTACGTAGCTCGGTCGCAACAAATTCGTGACCTTGGGCCCCGTGGGTTAAGCGAATGGCGGCCCCAACCGCTGAAAGAGCGCGTTGGAGTGAATCGCGACAACGGGCTGCGGTTCCCACTACGGATCCGGACTCCTCCGCATCTCGGTCGGCAAGCACTGCATTGATTCGACGGCGCAACTCATCGATGCCGTGACCGGTCACGGCGCTACACGAGAGCCAACCGTCGTCGTTCGTTGCGTCGCAATCCGGCGGGAAGCCCGACGTCGGAGTTGCTGCGAGGTCGGACTTGGTGGCGACCCAAAGATCGGTCACTCGTGGGCTCCGTTCCCGCTGGGCTCTCTCGTGAAGTGCGGCGGCGGCAACGCCAAGATCGCTTCGCGATTGATCCACGCACCACAAACGCACGCACGCTTCCCGGCTGGCTCGTTCTGCCTGGTCTTGCGAGCGGCGATCGATTTCGGTGCGTCCCTCTTCGATTCCCGCGGTGTCGACAAGCGTCACGACGCGGCCACCGATGATTGCGTCGGCAGTCACCACGTCGCGGGTGGTTCCGGGTAAATCAGCCACAATGGCCGCGGACGATTCGGCCAGCCGATTGAGCAGGCAACTCTTGCCCGCGTTGGGTTCGCCGCGCAGTGCGATCACCGGACGTGCGGCGCCGCCACCGCGCTGCTGCATCAACTGCCATGTCGACGCAAGGTGCCCATCGATCTCCGCCAGACGCTGGGCGAGCATCTCGTCGCTGATGAATTCAATGTCTTCATCGACAAAGTCGAGTCCCGCCTCAACATCGGCCAACAAGTCAAGTACTTCCGAACGCAACTGCTCAAGGGGACGCGAGAGATTTCCGGCGAGTTGTCTCAAGGCATGATTGAGCGAACCCCTCCCCTCCGCCTCGATCACCCCCAAGACCGCTTCCGCCTGGGTCAAGTCGAGTCGGCCCGAAAGGAAGGCCCGCATCGTGAATTCGCCGGGGCGGGCCGCGCGGGCCCCGCACCGGATCGCAGCCTCGACAAGGGAGGTGAGCAGGGGTAGCGATCCGATCGTGTGCAGTTCGGCCGAGGGTTGGCCGGTGTAACTCCGAACGTTTGGCCACCACAGAACGCTTACCGGAATCGCACCGAGTGGTGGACCGAGGTCAATCAAGGATTCAAAGCGCCGCGCGGCCGCCGAGTCTCTCGCATCTCGATCGATCGTCAGTCCAAGTCGGCCGAGAACATCAGAAACGTTCGCGCCGCAAAGCCGAACAACTCCTCGCGGAGCGGGCGACGTCGGGGAAGCGATCGCCACGATCGTGTCTTGGGTCTCGACCAGGATTAGCGCAAGCGAGTTTGTGGGGCAAGTCAGTGAGACGCCGAGGCGATGGCGGAACGGCTCTTGCCAATCGCCATCGAGGTACGATCGACGCTCGCACCAGCCTGTCGGAGCGCTTCGACAACCGCGTCCTGGGTGACGATGTCTCGAAGAATGATCGGCTCGCCGGGGCGGCTGCCGGGATAGATCGCCAACAGCGGAATCGAACGGCTGTTGAGCTCCTCGAGCTTCTTTTTGATTTCCTCGTCGTAGTTGGTCCAATCGGCGTAGAGCGCGACGCCATCCAGTTCGTCGAGCACTTCACGGGTTCGTGGCGTGTTGATCGCTACCTCGTAGTTGTAGATGCACGTCCCGCACCACTTTGCACCGAAGTCCACCATGACGGTCTTTCCCTCGTTCTGCAACTGCTGCAAACGTGGCTCGCTGTAGTCTTCCCATGCCAGCTCGTAATCGGGCTTGAGGTAGGCGAATGCCCACATACTGATCAACGCGGCTGCCGCGATTCCGCCTACCCAGGCCAACAACCGCTTTTGCAATTCCGCCCAATTTGGCACCTGGCCGATGATCCAACATCCAAACCAGACCGCGATCAAGGAAACGAACACCGGGACTTTCTGGTCATCCTGGAACTGGGCAAAGAAGAATGCCACGGTACCGAGGAACAAGAACGCCATTAATTGCTTCACCTTGTCCATCCAAGGCCCCGGTTTGGGTAGCCAAGTGACAAGGCTCGGTTTGAAGCCGATGATCAAATAGGGAAGCGACATGCCCAGCCCAACCGTCAAGAAAATGGCAATCGTGTGCGCGGCAGAAAGGTTGAGCGTCAAGCCGAGAATGTAACCCAGCAGTGGACCGCTGCACGGCGTGGCCAGGATCGTCGCGAACACCCCTTTGCTGAACGCGCCGGCTAACCCTTCACGGCTTTGCAATTCCTGGGAAGCCTTTCCACCCGCCATCCCGGGGACGGGAATTTCCCAAACGTCAAGGTAGCTCAACGCCAGTGCAAAAAGCACCAAAGTCAATGTCAACCGGACGGGGAAGTAAGTGAATTGCTCACCCCAACCGAACTTGGAAACCGCCGCGACCACCGCGAAAACGGCAAACACCGACATGATGCCCAGCACGTACACCAAATTGAGCGTCAGGATTCGGCCGCGGTCCTCACCCGCTTGCTTCACAAACCCCATGATCTTCAACCCGACCACCGGCAAGACGCACGGCATCACGTTAAGAATCAGGCCACCCAAGAACGCCAGACAGAGGATGATTGGGAAAGAGGTAACACCTTCCGCAACAACCGCCGTGGTGCCCGACCCGTTCGCGTCGCCCGAGCCCGAGCTCCTATCGCCCGTGGAGCCCAATGCCGGCAGTGCGGATGGGTCTTCCCGGTCACCACCGGTCGCCGAGTTGGCACTGACTTCTAACTCAATCGGGTCAACCCACTTCGTCATCGCCGCGGCGTCGAGCGCCTCGGCTCGTTTGGCGGCCACCAACTCAACTGCCGCAGCCTCGTTGCCCGTCGATTCGGCGACCGTGACCGGCACACGAAACTTCAATGCCATTGGACGCAGACAGCTCGAATCAGTGCAGGCTTGGTAGCCAATCATTCCCTCGATCGTCGTGTCCCCCACGTCCGCGTTATCTGGCACCTTGACCGGCAACTGCCACGTGACGTTGCCTTTGTAGTAGCTGACTTCCAGGTTCGACAGCAGCGATTGCTTGACCAACGCCTTGTCCGCGACGGGAGCGCCGATTTGCAGGCCACCTTTTTCGGTCACCACAAAGTTGGTGGATGAATCCGCATCGTCGGTCGCCAACTTGTAAACGTGATAGCTCGCTTCTGGCTTGGCCGTGAAACGCAGCACACCGGTTCCTCCGGGGGCGATTTGCGAAGGCGTCAGCGAGGCGATCCACTCGACCACGTAATCACCATCGCGAAACGGTTTTCCCTCCGCCTCGGCGCTCTGGTTTCCATCAGCAACCGCATCGGCCTGGACCGCCTCAGCCGCGACGCCACCACCGCTCGCCGAAGCGGGCTTCGCCGTCAGTTGTTCTTGGGTCGGCATGCAACGGTTGTCGCCACCGGATTTGCAGACCAAACCTTTGGCCGAGACAGTGATCGGGCCGTCGAAGCCTGCGGGAACCGTGATGGGTGCCGACCAAACGACCGTCCCACCATGTTCCTCCACGGTCAGCCCGTCATAAACCGACGAGATGCTCTTCGAAGGACCCTGATCGGGCTCAAAGTCTCCCGTCACCTTGACCGACTCAGGTTCCATGACACTGAGCTTGGTCGGTGTCGGTCCGCCGGCTGGCTGGGTCGTCGAATAAATGTGCCAAGTCGGTGCCAGTGAAGCCTCCACCTCAAGGCTGCCGACCCCGTTGGCGTCGACCCGGTAACGGGCGGTCCACCGCACCGGCTCCTCGTCATTGGCCGAGTCGCCAAACCCCCCCAAGGAGAAGTTCGGGAAGAGTTCCGCCCCACCAAAGTCATCCTGAGCGATCGCGTGACCCGGAGCTTGCAGGATGCCGATCACGGCTACCACAGCGATCCATCGGGTCAAAGAAGCGAAACGGCCTGTATTCGCGATTGGTTTCATTGAGTTTCAACGTCTTTGTCGAAAATTGCCTGCCTGTCCAAGGGCGGCCAGGCGAGCGAGAAAATTAATTTTCCAACTGGATTTTAGTTCTCCGTCGATTCGCCAGTCAACGATCTCGACGCGAACGCTAGCCCGGCTAGGAAACGCTAGCCCGGCTAGGAAACGGCGGACCGGCGGAGACCTTCGATCCTGGAGGCAATGGTCCGGGCCGAAGTGGCAAATGATCGTTTCTCCAAAACGAGCCAAACCAGCCAGTTTGTCAGACCAATCCAATTGGTTGCAAAGGAGAGATCCCGAGCCAAGCGGCCGCCGAATTCCATTTCCGGCCCCTCATTTAATGGATGATTCCGGCTGAAACCCGCCATCGAGGCCTCCCAAACTTGTTCTGACGGGTGCGGCCCCCCCAGGAAACTGCCCGCCCAACGAGCCAGATCCGTCCAGGGAGTATCGATCCGTACCGCGTCAAAATCGATCAGCCCCGTGGGGCGGCCCTCCACAAACAACGCGTTCTCGCGGTGCACATCCCGTAGCACGAATTGGTTGTAGAGCGGCTCGCCGACGTACCGGTTGAGAGATCGGGTGATCGTGTTGGCAACTTCATCCCATTTCCAGATCACCAACTGCCGAGCCTGAAAAAGAGCGGCTTCGAGTTGTGGGTCGGTGACTTCCAGCACGGCGGCGGGACCCATCGCCATGAGTTGGGCCACCAAAGGCTTCAATTCGGCGGCCCGGCGCAGCCTTGTCCCGATGGCGGCCGCCGGCTCGGTGCTCGACCCAAGATCAGCGACGCTGCGGTGAAACTCGGCAATCGCCGCGGCGCCTCGCTCGATTGATTCCAGATCCGCTGTCTCTTGCAAAGGCTGTCCCGGCATCCACTGCATCACCTGCCAACACGCATTGGATATCAGCCGATGGGTTGGTCCCACGGTGGAGTGCGCCGATTCCATCGTCTCGCCAGAGCTCTCCGGATCCCCGGATCTCGCCGGAATAATCGGAAACAGCTGCGGCGTTAGGGCGCAACCACGTTCCCGCGAATGCGTGACAATCCGATCCACCTCGGCTACCCGATCCAATGAAGTATCGGGTGGCCATCGCTTAAGCACTCGCAATTCCCCCGTTCGAAGTCCCAACCGAAAAACGCGGGCGCCACTCATCCCAGGCGGCAACGGTTTCACCGCGGCAACCCCCATCGGATCGAGCACCTCGCGGACAAGCTGGGCAGGAATCGCCGGGATGTTCATACGCTTCAGCACCAACGAGAGACCGACAACCGGTGGCCGATCGACGGCGTCTGGCAGACCGCCTCGACAACCCCTTAACCTTCACCCCCGCAAACTTAACACTCGCGCTCATCTTAGCGAATGGCGTTCGATTCGGTGATAGATCCCCCCCGGCCGCGTCTTTTGTCGATCCGTGACTTGATCAATTTCGATAGTAGTTCGATAGTAAATCGGTCGCGATTGAATTCGGTGTTGCCAACATCCGGGCACTGATCGAACGATGATTGCGATCGACCGCGTGCTCTTTCATCCAAATGGTTTGGGGATTGCCGAGACTTGCATGAGTGACCAACTGCCGCCCTACGATTCGTTCCTGCTTGTTTCCTTTGGTGGACCGGAAGGCCCCGACGAGGTGATTCCGTTCCTGGAGAATGTGCTGCGTGGCAAGAATGTGCCGCGAGAGCGGATGATGGAAGTTGCCGAACACTACCAACACTTCGGTGGTGTCAGTCCGATCAACGAGCAGAACCGCCAGCTCATCAACGCTTTGACCGCGGAGTTCAAGGGTTCCGGAATTGACTTGCCGATCTATTGGGGCAATCGGAACTGGGATCCGCTGCTCCCTGATACACTGCGAAAAATGCGTGACGACGGCTGCAAGCGGGCATTGGCTTTCTTCACCAGCATGTTCAGCTGTTACAGCGGCTGCCGGCAATACCGCGAGAACATCGCGGCGGCCCGGGAGGAAGTGGGTTCCGATGCCCCGCTCGTCGAAAAAG
>JARFQX010000671.1 GCA_029287555.1 Rubripirellula sp.
TGCCTATCGCACGATCCGCCAGCAGCGGTGAATGCGGCGGTTGCGGAAATCTTCCGGGACCGTTTGGTTGGAGATCTCGTGGACTTCTGATGCAGGTATCGATTCGGGATCGAACTTGAATCGACGGAAGTTGCTCGAGAAGTAGATGACGCCTCCTTTGCGTACCAGTGGCAGCAGGTCGACCAGCAGCGGGATCGCGCAGGTTTGCACATTCCAATCTTCCTCAGTTCGCTTACTGTTGGAAAAGGTTGGCGGATCGAACACGACGAGATCATACATCTCGCCCGCAGAATGGTTGCGTACGAATTCTGCCACGTCGCTGCCGACGAATGTATGCTCGTTGCCAGCGAAACCGTTCAGCCGCATGTTCTGCCATGCCCAATCCAGATACGCCTTCGACAGATCGACGCTGACGGTCCGCTTGGCACCTCCGGCTGCTGCGTAGACGGAAAACGAACCGGTGTAGGCGAACAGATTCAGGAAAGTTGTCCCTTTCGCGGCGTCACGAACCATCTGTCGCGTGATCCGGTGGTCGAGGAACAGTCCGGTATCGACATAGTCCGCAAGGTTGACCAAGAATTTAAGCCCACCCTCGTGGACTTCGATTTGTTGGTTTGTTTCGGAAACCTTTCCATGTTGTGTGGTTCCTCGTTGGCGACTGCGGCGTTTGAGGAAAACATTATGTTTTGGAACCTCGAGCGCCGTACCAGCAGTTTTCGCCATCAGGTCCAGCCAGTTCGCATGCTCGGCGGGATCACGATCGTGCGGGCGTTCGTATTCGCTGATGTGCAGGTAGTCCTCGTAGCGGTCGACGACTAGCGGTATCTCGGGAATGTCTCGTTCGTAGAGGCGAAAGCAAGTGATGCCACGCCGCGAGGGCCAGCGGCGGAGGTGTTTGGCTCGCTTCTTGAGTCGGACGGCAAAGAGTTCTGCTTGGTGAGCGGCCTTTTCACCAAGCTGGCCGAAGGCCGCCGATCCCGACGCATGAACGTAAGGCTCTTCCTTCACCGCTTCGGATGAGTCGTCGTCCCCCGTTTGATTGACGACCGGTTTTGGCCCATGGAATTGAAAGTACGTGCACTCAATCCGACCGTTGTACAGTTTTCGACGACGATCGGCCGTGCGACCGACGATGTGTTCGAATCGTGGATAGGCGGTCAGAAAGTAAAACGACCACGTCGGCAGCTTACGCAAGACTTCTGGAATCGAGTGATACAGGGTCTCCAATTCGTCGTCGCGGCCAATGCGTCGGCCATACGGTGGATTGGTGATTAAACAACCAAAGCGACGTTTACTGGTGATCGATTGCAGTGGCTTGGCCTGGAAATGAATGTCGTCGGCAATGCCCACGCGATCCGCATTGTCACGTGCGGCTTGCAGAATCCGAGCGTCAATGTCGCTGGCGTTAATCCGCTCTTCCAGCGGCGGGAGTCTCGCCGTGTCGGCCGCTTCACGAGCGGACTGCAAGAGCTCCCCTGGAAAATCGGGCCAGGCTTCAAAAGCGAAACTCCGCTCACGGCCAGGGGCCATGTTGCGACCGATCATGGCAGCTTCGATCGGAATTGTGCCGCTGCCGCAAAAGGGGTCGATCAACGGTTTGCCAGGCTTCCAGAAACTCAGCAAGACCATCGCAGCAGCGAGCGTTTCTTTGAGCGGCGCTGCGGAGATATGCGTGCGATACCCGCGTCGATGGAGACTGCGTCCGGTCGTGTCGATCGTTAAAGTTGCCGTGTCCTTCAGCAGGGCGACATCGATTTTGTACTCCGCCCCGGTTTCCGGAAGAACTTCACTCTGATGATCCCGACGAAGCGCATCAACAATCGCCCGTTTGACGGTCCGTTGACAGGCCGGCACGCTGGAGAGAGTCGATTTGATCGATCGACCGGTAACGGGAAAGCTGGCATCCGCAGGGATTTGTTTGCCCCAAGCAAAATCTCGCGTGGTTTCAAAGAGTGCGTCGAAATCGGCAGCCGGAAACTCAGCAACGCGAATCAGCACGCGGTCGGCGGTGCGGAGCCACAGATTGGCCTGGCAGATCGTTTCGCGATTTCCACGGAAATGGACTCGCCCCGACTCGCCAATCGAGGCATCGACTCCCAATGACTCAAGCTCGCGGCGTACAACCGCTTCGAGCCCAAACGCACAGGCGGCAATCAGATCGTAAGTTTCGTCGTTCAAAAATGAGATCGAAATGTGAATGGAGGCCAGCGGCCTTGAGTGCGGTTAGATGAAGTCGAACACCGATGTCCGGAGCAACCTATGTCCAGAGTAACGGTTCGATCTCTATTTCGTGAGGGGCGGCGTGTTTGATGAGTGTTATGCGGTAAGTTCGCCCCCCGAAGTCCACCTGGTCGATGAATCCGGAGCGCGCTGGGCGCGGGCAGTTTCAGTGCATCGGTGCCTTCGGCTCGCGTACACCGATGCGAGTTTCGCCCCGACCGAACGGAGTTCGGTCGATGCAACTTCTATCTCGAAGAAATCCGGCTATCTGCTGGCGGGGAAACACACCTCTGCAGGTTCGAGGCCGCCCGCTGGGGTTGGCTCCGGTCACGTGGAGAAACACGTCCTCGCCATGTGCTGGCTCTGGAGCGACAGGAGCCAGGATCAGTTGGGAATCCAACTGTTGCGGGCCGAGTCCAGCGGCTGGGGGTGCAGGCGTTTTCGGCGCTGCCGTGACACTGAGACCGTTCTGGAAAACCGCACATTTGCGACGCGAGAATCACCATGTAAGGCATTTATGAAAGCCCAGACCATGGCTGACACTACGCACACTCCCGCATACCCGATCCCGACAACATCGAGCCCGGCGGATCAGAGATAACGTCCGGTGGCATTTGGGTGCAGCAACAGCAAATGCATTGACTGAGAAGCTTTGAGTTCAGAATCGCAAAAACCTCTGACCGAGCGCGCACGATTTGGCTGCTGGCATCAGTCTACTTAGTAAGCGACAATACGCATCAAGGTCGAAACACGTGCATTCAAGCCCCCCAGAAACGCGAGGAAGTCTCATCCTGCGATTGCAGGATGCGGATGATGTGGCTGCCTGGGACGAATTTTGCCGACTCTATGCTCCGGTCGTGTTTCGGGTGGCTATCGGTCGAGGATTTCAAGTGGCTGATGCGCACGACCTCGTGCAAGAAGTCATGCTCTCGGTGGCACGATCGGTAGAGCAGTGGTTGGAGCGGACCGATCGTGGCAGTTTTCGAGCTTGGCTACTGCGAATTGCTCACAACCAGGCTTTCGATCGGATCAACGCTCGAGCAACAAGAGCGCTGGGGACCGATGGCAGCGAAGCGGAGAGGAAGCTCGCGGAGCAGCGGCAGTCGTCGATGAACACGTGGTTGCGATTCACAACGTCGAGGCGAGCGAGGATCCACAGCAACCTCCGTTTCTGGTCATGAAATACATTGCGGGCGGGTCTTTGCAACAGCGACTGGACCGCGACGGTCCGCTGGACGTGTGCCAGATCC
The DNA here is from genome assembly GCA_029287555.1 of Rubripirellula sp. Lineage (GTDB taxonomy): Bacteria > Planctomycetota > Planctomycetia > Pirellulales > Pirellulaceae > Rubripirellula. The sequence goes on from JARFQX010000671.1 coordinate 3,471, forward strand.
TCCGCATCGGCATGCAGACCGCTCAGGGACTCGCCGCGGCGCACGCTCAAGGGCTGATTCACCGCGATGTGAAGCCGTCCAACATTCTGCTGGACGAAGGTGTCGAGCGAGCCTTGCTAACCGATTTTGGTCTGGCCCGCGCCGAGGACGAAGCTTGTTTGACCCGCAGCGGCTTCCATCCTGGCACACCACACTACATGTCACCCGAACAAGTACGAGGCGAAGCGATCGATGGACGCAGCGACTTGTTCAGCCTCGGCTGCGTACTCTACGCGCTCTGCACCGGACATCTGCCCTTTCGAGCCGAATCGAGCTACGCCGTCCTCCGCCGCATCACCGATGACACGGCTCGTCCGATTCGCGAAATCAATCCCGACATTCCCGACTGGCTGGAGCGAATGGTGATGAAGCTGCTATCGAAATCGCCCGCGGATCGCTTTGAGTCAGCGGAAGAAGTCGCCCAACTGCTGGAAAACTGCCTGGCACACGCTCAGCATCCCACGAGCGTGCCTTTACCCGAGGCCGCTGCGGCGTTGTCCCCCAAACGCAATGGCAGGCCGCCGTGGTTCAGGCTCATCGCCGTCACTGGGTTCGCGTTCACGCTGATTTTTGCGGCGGTGTTGATCGTGCTCGAATGGGACAACGGCACGCTGAAGATTGAATCGGGTGAAGGGTTCTTGAAGGCTAAAGAGGTGTACGTTCGGGGCACTGGCAAGGTGATGGCATTCGTCCCGCAAGGGCGGCAGCAATCCGTGAGTGCGGTCGAACTATGGATCTCGGGCAATGATGCGACACTCGTGCAGAAAGGTGACCACGTTCGACTGCAGTTTGAAGGCTGGCCAGCGGTGCAATCCGCTGGCTCGTTTGGAGGTGAGGTGATCACCATCGACCCCACCGCTGACGGCGCCGGCAGGTTTCGAATTCTCGTCAAAGCGGATGGCAACGATTCGTGGCCGGATGAGCGTTATCTGCGTCAAGGTGTGCGCGCAAAGGGCTGGGTCTTAACGGGATCCGTTGCAACCGATGTGGCGTCCACACCATCGCAGGAAGGTGTACAGGTCATGCAAGTGAATGCCGCGGAAGCAACCGCTGGCTCCTCTGCTCCAAGTCACGAAATGCCCTCAGTGGATCGCTCCACCTATGATGCCTTCCTTTCCGAGGTGGAAGCGAGACACGGAAAGCAACTCTCCGAAGCCGAACGCCAGACGTGGCGGCGTCACTGGCATGCATTTGGGAAGGAGGGCTTGGCCGATATCCATGCATTAGCGACCTTTTCTCAGGATGGCCAACATCTGTTTACCGTATGCGATCGTCGAGTCCAAGTCTTTCGTTGCGAAGACGGAGAACTTGTGGCGACCATTCCACTTCCGCAAGCTGAAAAATCATACTCGCCGGCGACCGTTCGGCGGCTGACGATGGGATTGGAGGGACACCACTACTGTGGGCGATTCTTGCAAGGGTACCAGGATGTTCGGGGAGACGAAGGGTACGTCTCTGCGAACGGTACTTCGATCGGACCAGTCACGAAGAGTGCAACGCATAACTGGAAAATGCAGTTTCATCATCCGGCGTTTCTGCGACCCGTTCACGATGGCACCAAACTGCTGGCGGGGATCGCACATCGGGAAGCGTTTCTGATCGACACCGCGGAGTTGATCCGCGGCGAAAACCCGGAACCTGAGGTGTTGTTTCGGTCCGAGGCAAAGACTGAACTGTCGTCGTTTGTGGCAGCGTTGGATAAAGCCCGATATGTGTTCTTTCAAGAAGATGTTCAAATTCCTGAAACAAGGGTCCAAAGCAACGGCAAAACAAGCGATCCGTATGAACAACGCACCGCTGGCAGGCTCGAGCTATTTGATCTGAGTACCGGTAAATTTGCAAAACACGGCGCGATTGAACTTGAAAACCCTATCCCGCGTAAACTTCGGAAACGCTTCCAAGTTTTCACGCTGATGGAACCCAAATCTCGCAACTCAAGCGTTCGAGGGATTCAGGTTGGCTGTCTAATTGACGAACGGCAGCCGGATCATGTCGAGGTCCCCTATCGTCGATTCATTGCAAGGTGGGACGAAGGCGGGGTTGGGACCGTGGCGTACGACAAGTCCCAGATCCTCAATGCGCAACCGCAAGTGATCTCACCTGGTCTGCAGTTCTACATGAATACGATCGACCGCCAGGGTTTCAGTGCTTCTCAGCACGAAGGGATGGAGTGTCGATGAGAAATCCACTATCGAAAAACTGAAGAAGCACCTTCCGGAGAGAAACAAACGATGAGAACCTGGCAAACTACCAAGATGCTTGCACTCTGCGCCACGCTGTCGCTGATAGCCTGCGTTGAACTGCAAGCGCAACAAAAGCCCAATGTGATTTTCTTTCTTGTCGACGATCTTGGCTGGCGGGATGTCGGTTGTTACGGCAGTCAGTTCTATGAAACTCCGGCGATCGACCAGTTGGCAAAAGAGGGCATGCGGTTCGAGAATGCCTACTCGACATGCCACGTTTGCTCGCCGAGTCGCGCGAGTATCTTGACTGGCAAGTATCCGGCCCGCACCAATTTGACCGAATGGCTGGGTGGGCGGCCTGAACGCGACTATGAGAAGTTGCATCACGGCGAAAAGATCACGGCATTGCCTGATGAAGAGCAGACATTGGCGGAGACATTACACCAACACGGCTATGCCACCGCAAACTATGGCAAGGCCCATCTGAACAGAGACCCGACGACTTACGGCTTTGACGAAGCCATCACGGGATGGGTTCGATCCTACTATCACCCGTTTTCGCCAAAGTACACAAAAACGCTACCTGCCAAAGAAGGCGACTACTACACGGATAAGCTGACGGATGCGGCCATTGATTTTATTGAACGAAACAAAGACCGGCCGTTCTTCGTGCACCTTGAACACTTTTCCGTTCACGACCCGATCCAGGGTCGCAAGGATTTGGTTGAGAAGTACGAAAAGAAACTTGCGACGATGCCGCCTCAGGAAGGCCCCGACTACATCCTTGAACCCAACCCGGATGGCGCCGCGATCTCAGCCGAAAAACTCAAAACACTGGAAGAAAACGACAACAGCACGCTGCACCAAAATGAGCGAGTGTGGTGGGTGAAGCAGAAGCAGGACAACGTCGAATTCGCTGGGATGGTTGAGGCGACGGATGAAAGTCTCGGTCGAATCCGCGCGAAGCTGGAAGAACTCGGATTGGAAAAGAACACAATCATCATCTTCACGTCCGACAACGGAGGTATGGCAGCATCGAACCAGTATCGTGGCATCAAGCATCCCCGCGAGACTCTGGATTCACGTTTCTCGAGTTCCAACCTGCCGCTTCGCGGGGCCAAAGGCTGGAACTACGAAGGCGGAATTCGAGTGCCGTTGATTGTCCACTGGCCCGGCGAAATTCAACGGAACTCCACTTCAACCGCGATCGTCACGGGAACGGATTACTACCCGACCCTGCTGGAAATGTTGAACCTGCCCGCTTTACCAGATCAACATATCGACGGCCGAAGTTTTGTCCCCGCTCTGAAAGCTGAAGGCTATGAACGTGGGCCCATCTACTGGCACTTCCCCCACTACAGCAATCATGGCTTCCAAAGTCCGGGTGGAGCTGTTCGCAGTGGGAGATACAAATTGCTGGAGTACTACGAAAACCGAACCGTTCAGCTCTTTGACCTCCGAAACGATATCGGCGAGCAAAACGACCTCGCGGAGTCAAAACCCAACATCGCTCGCAAGCTGACGAAGATGCTCCACGACTGGCGCGAAGAAGTGGACGCGAAGATGCCCTCTCCCAAGACACCGCCATACCAAGACACCGGGCATCATGCGTCATGACCCCGAGCGTCTGACACGCCGATTTGGTCACGGACATCTCCGCAATCCGGATCATTCGGCGTGTCAGAAAACGAGGTCCTTTTGAGCAGCCCTTCGCGAACTGTGGTTTCTTGCGGCTTTGATATTGGGTCCCGATGAGGTCCGTCGAAAACCCGATGCGCGTCTTTATTCTCTGACGCCGAGAGCGGTTGATCGGTGGGTATCGCCGCGTCTGATACTTCCGCGGTCCCAAGCGACAGTGAATCTTCGAACTTCACTTGATCATTGCTTCGAAACAAATCTGACTGGAAGAAAGGTCTGTAGGGATAGCGCCGTCCGTTTAAGAGTTGGCCGAGCCATGTTGATCGAACGAAGTAGTGGTAGGTCGGCATCAAGATCGCGACGACTAAGATGTTGTACGCTGCAAATTTCCCGAAGAATCCCAATTCGATTGGGGCTAAGTACATTGCCAGCCAAAAAGTAATTGGCAAGTGCAACAGATAAAGCCAGTAGGACGAATCCGAGACATATCGCATCGCGGGACTGGGATGATGGAGGTTTTGCTGAAAGAAACCCATGAAGCCGAAAACGAGATACCACATTGCCAAGCCATACATTCCGCTTAGGGCGATCTTCAGGGCCCATACGCGAGGCGTATACAGCAGCTCGGTCGCCACCGCGGATCCGAAAGCCTGCTCAAGAGTCTTGCGGTTCTTGATCGGTCCATCCTCGAGACCGACAAACTGTGTGGGGACTTCATTGAGGGTCTCGCCCATGATCACTTCGGCCGTTAAGTGCTTTGCGAAGCCGGCTCGTTGATTCACGTTTAGCGTTTCCTGGCCCTCGATAACCTTCTTCCACTGGGGCGACAAGCGTTGCCAGATCTCACGGATGCTGGTTGCGGTGCCGCGTTCGGTGTCAGACACATCGTCTGGGCTCACCGCAGCGTCCGCGGCGAGTAGCTTTTCTCGAATCGAAGAATAGTCATAGATTTGACGATCTAGCATCACGGGATAATCGGGTGTCACCACCGATTTGACATGGTATTCCTGAAGTCCCCAAATCGGGAAACTCAACAAGGTCCCGACGAGAAGGTTGTATTTCCAGCGTACCGAGAAAACCGCCAATAACTGCCGATTGGCGTAGACCAACCAGCCGACGCCAAAAAACATCCAATAGCTCAGGAACCCATACCAGTCGGGAATCAACCATGTTGGGTAGCCTTCAACTCCAATCCAATACTTCATTGGCAGTAGAAGAATCGCGGAAGGAACCGCCAGCAGCGTAATGTTCCCCGGTGATCGCATGAACGATTGGAATCTGGTTCCCATCCAAGCCCGCCACTCGCGTTGCTGATCCAGCCAATGATCAAAGATAAATTTGACTAACAGCGTCGCTGCATAAAGCAACAGAAGGTCCCACAGGAACCAAAGGTGCCAAAGCGGAATCGTCGTGCTGTAGACCATCCGTAGGTCAGACTGAAATAACTCAACGAAGGGCAAGTTCGATAGCGTTGCCCCACTAATCAGCCCGCCCCACGTGTAGTAGTACAGGCACCAAGGCACCAAAATGATCGTGCCGGCGATGAGAGGGACCCCGATTCTCATGAAGCGGTGTTTCGCAAATCCCCGCAGGCCTCGCTTCTGGTAAACCATGTTTCCAAAGAAACCTGCCACCAGAAAGAACGCTTGCATGCGGAACAAATGGATGTACCAAAAAATCCACGACGCGACCGGGCTATGGTCGACGTCGACAATCGGTGTATTTGCCTGGAAAGAAAGCATTAACCAGGCGGCATGCAGGACAACGCCCAGTAGAACTGCCCACGCCCTGAACGCATCGAGGTCGTGGTAGCGCTCGCGCCCATTGGTGGCAGCGGGTGTATCCTTGATCGCGACTGAAGACATGAATGCTCCCATTGGCTGGCCAAAGCTAGCTGGTACGATCCAGCAGCAAAGCTTCGTAAGGGTAGGTACCGACACAAGTGGAACAGTCTGTTAACCGCCTTCAGACCGAAGCTCGACCGACTGAATCCAGGGAACGGAAGGAGCGATCAAGGATGACGATAATAGCGGCGCGAACATCAGCTTTCAACAAGGAAGCAAGAAGCGTTGCGAGCCAAACGAATCCGACAAAACAGAGTAGACAGCGACATTTTCACGCCAAGGGCAACCAATGCCAGTCCGAATCGGTAGCGATTCGGGCTGGTATGAACGGCGAAGGCAAGGTGACGAGCGATCCAAAAACCGGCAGGTTCGTTCGCGTGTGATGTACCGCTTTTTGCCGGACCATTTCTGGGCGTCGCGAAAGGAAGCGGAGCGAGGCTCTAAAGCAGCACCACAACAATCCGGGCGACTCGGAAAATGATGTCTGCGTACAAACGGAATGATGTTTATCGACGGTTAAGTCCACTGGCGGACTGAGTGTGGGAAACTCAGTCGTCCAAAAAAGAAACGCCGTGGTTGATGCCACGGCGCGAAGTGCGACGAACGGACGACGGCTCTCATTCGGTCTTTCTTTCGTACTTGCCGGTCATGGTGAGCGGATTGCCGTCACCACCGTTGCCCGTGAAGTTCCATTCGTAGTGATTCTCATCCACCTTCTTGCCGACGAACTGGCCGCGAAAAGTCTTGCCGTCGGGGAGGACGCCGAAGTTGTTGCCTTTGATTTCGTCAACGGTTTGCTCGGTGATTTCAATCGTCCAGCAGCCTCCATCGGACGAGAAACCGGTCACCAATTCTCTCGCCTTGTCCTTCTGATGTCCCGATAGCTCCATGCCGACGACGCCGTTGTCACCGACGAATCGACCCACAAGTGCATTTCCCTTGGTGGCAATTCGCCAAGTGACCGTCCCTTTGTCATTCATTGGTGAAATCTCGTAAGTCCATTCTCCCTTGAGATATCTCCTCCACTGCTTGGATACCGGACTAGCTTGACGCCGAGTTGCTTTGATCACGAGCGGTTGGCCGTCGGTCGTGTCGCGGTATTCAAAACTGTCGCCCTTGAGCTCCATGGTGCAGGGCGACCCATCAGGCTTTCCTTGAAAGTAACCTTTCCAAGTTCCCTTCCATTTGTTCGATGACGTGTCGGTGAATCGGATCGTCCAACTGCCAGACTCCGAACCGAATCCCTGCAGCGTCAGACAGTTCGACTCAGCATCCCAGCCCATCAACTCGGATGCGTGACTTAAGCCATCGTCTCCCATGTTGGCCATCTCAATCCGGATGGAATCCTCGCCCGGTGACCAAGACGCGGTATAGATGCCTGCTGACTTTTCGTTACCCCTGGTGACTTCGAGATCCCAAGCCCCGATCAGGCTATCGTTCAGTGTTTGGCGTACCGCGTCGGGCATGCCGTCAGCCTAGCAAGCTGAAGGTGCAGCGAAAAGGGATAGGCATAAGGCAGACAACGCAATCGTTCGCATGATTTCATCCTCAACTGAAAGTGAACATCGAGAAAGTAATTTCCGGTGCAAGCGTCTGCATCAGGGTTTAGCGTTTTCGTTTCCAAGTCCTCTCGCAGGGTTGTTCGCCCTCGATCGCGAGGGTGAACTACTCCTTGTTGACGTGTGTCAGGGTCGCGTTTCCAGGCAGAGAAACGGCCTAGTGCTGGTTTACCCAAGTCCACTTTCCGTTCTCGAAAACATCGCACGTCCACTGACCGATCGACAAACGGCTTTGTTGTAGGGCATCCCGAATCTCTTTGCAACGAATTGCTTTGCCTCTTGGCCGTTTCGTAGTCGCGGAAACTACCGTTTCTCGCTGGATTTGGTGCGAGGGGTCGCATGCCCTGCCGATTCAACTCGACTCAGGAAAACCGATGACAAGCAAGAGATCTTGGCGTCTTATCGCGCCCGTGGGGTCAAGAAAGGTCGAAAGAACATCTAGGTCCGGAAAAATCGAGGCGACGTTGGCAGATGGGGTCGGATTTTGGGTCGAGCACGCTCCCAAGTTGAACGGCGCCGGTGAGAAATCGTATCAATACGGCTGTGCCTCGCAACACGTATCGAACCGCTCGTTGCGAATATGCATTGGTCTCGCCTGGATGAAAACCATTCTCTGGACTCGACTCCTCCTGGCCGCAGCGGTGCGCCGTGAACGAGCACCAACGTTTCTCACACTGCAACAGGCCGATGCCATCGCAATCGATAGCACCCGACTCGCGCACCGGTTAATCTGTGACTTATGGCCGACGTCACAGAAATCCTGAATCACATTCAAAGCGGTGACGCGGACGCGCAGACGGCTGCGCGGGCTCACACGCAACTGCAAGAGATTCTCTACCGTGAACTGCACCGGATGGCGGCGCAGCAGCTTGCCAAGGAGCAAGTCGATCATACTTTACAAGCAACCGCGCTGGTTCATGAAGCTTATCTTCGCTTGATAGGTGGTGTGAATCAGCAGTGGAACAGCCGCGGGCATTTCTTTGCCGCGGCCGCCGAAGCGATGCGTCGAATTCTTGTCGAGCAGGCTCGGAAGAAGCTTGCCAAGAAACGGGGTGGCGATGGAAAGCGAGTGACGCTGGAACTCGAGCAACTCGCCGGTGCCGACCACGACGAAAAGATTTTGGCCCTGAATGAGGCGCTCGGCAAGCTGGAGCAGGAGGATGAATTGAAGGCGAATCTGGTAAAGCTTCGATTCTTCGCCGGCATGACGGTTTCGCAGACCGCCGCCGCCCTGGAAATCTCTACCTCGTCGGTCGACCGCTACTGGAATTATGCCCGGGCGTGGCTTCAACGCGAGATGTCCGCAAATCGGTAAGTTGCGTTGATTCGCGGACTTTTGTCACGACTTCGGACGGCCGGAAATTTTTTTGCAGGATTCCTGAGGTAATTTGGCGGCGGTCTGCGCACGAAGGGACAGCCAGCGAACAGCGCGCGGTCGAACGCCCCCGAATCAAACTGGATTGGTGATGAACGAGGAATCCATCTTCTCCAGAGCTCTGGAAATTCCACTTGGATCCGAACGAGAGCAGTTTCTCGAATCGGCATGCCATGACGACCCGCCGCTGCGGAAAAGAATCGAGGAGCTGCTGACCGAGCACACGCTCTGCACGATTCCGGGGCAGATCGTTGGGACCTGGGAGTACATGAGCCCTGAACAAGCGATCCTGAATCAGCTCGATGTCGATACCCGCACGGACATCTATTCCCTAGGAGTGATTCTCTACGAACTGTTGACCGGAAAAACGCCATTAGACCTGAAGTCGCTCAAGCCCGAAGCGTTGGAGGAACGATTGCGTCGAATCCGGGAACAAGAGCCATCGCGGCCCAGCTTGCGCGTCAGCAGCCTCGGTCAGGCGGCAGCCGCAATGGCGACCTATCGCAACACGGAAGCAGCTTCTTTGAGTCGATCGTTGCGAGGCGATCGGCGATCATGCCACGCAGTGGGACCGGGCGCTTTCTCGGTTTATCGCTGGTCAGCAGACCGATCCAACTGTACTCATTGCCGAGGCGATGAAGGATGATGCACATGCCCAAATGAACCTTTCCCGGGCGTTCCTGGCCCTTGGTTTGGAGGCAATGCGTCGGGATGATCTGGATCAAGCCGAAACCTGGCTTCAGAAATGTCAAGAAGTCAGACGCCCGTTCGAGTGCTTCTTCGCAACTGGCATTCTGAAAATGTTGGAGCACTCACGTAAGGATTAGGAGGCCTGTCTCTGTGAGAATGCGATTGCTCGGGATGTTCTTGGTCGACGGCTTGGCTCCTTGGGATCACCTATCGTAGAAACCAATGCGAGTTTCCGCGGCCGAGGGCTCAGCTGATCATGAAAAAATCGCCGGAATTCGAACGTCACACGTTTTCACAAATCCCCACCAGAAAAATCTCTTGGAATCGTGATGTAAATTGGCGTTCTTCTACGCACTGCTTGGTAGAGAACGCTTGATTGATGGACGCAGGGTATCAACGATGACCGAAGTCGCAGTTCAGAACGATCCGGAGGGATTCCTCCAGAAATGCCCGCGGTGTGGTTGGGGATTGAACTCGGAGGCAATGATTTCCGCCGCATTTTGCCCTCGTTGCGGATGTTCGCTCGATCCCGCAAGGGCCTCCGATTCCGCGAGTGCTGCGCCAGCGCCCGCTTCCCCCAGCGACAGTCGCGAAGTGCCTGTTGAAGAAGTCTTGTTTGAGCAGGCCCGAGATCTAGAGGGCCAAGAGCGATCCGAGTACCTCGATCGGGCGTGCGGCGAAAACCAGAGACTTCGGCGGCGGATCGAAGAACTGCTCGCCGCCGCCGAGGGAGTCGACAGTTTGCTCGATCTGCCCGAAACGGCAGGTGTCACGCAGGTCGGCGATGGACCGACGGCTGCTGGCCGACTAATCGGGAACTACAAGC